>CAYVBB010000110.1:0-5090 GCA_964448515.1 uncultured bacterium
AGCTTTGGCTTTAGCAGTTGTTTTAGCTTTATTAGCTGTTTTAGTTTTAGTAGTTACTTTAGCTTTTTTCTTTTTCGCCATATATTTTCCTTAAAAAGGTTAATTTATACTTAATAATTAGCTTGTTATCTTAATAAATATTAATAATAGTTCAAAAGTATATTTTATTAAACAGAATTAAATATGTTTTAGGTGATATTTCTTCTGGCCTTTTTTCACCATATTCCTTAATTACTTTATAATCACAGATATTTTTTAAATTATTCTTTAATTTTTTTCTTCTTTGCTTAAATGCCTCTTTAATAAATAGTGAAAACTTATCAATGTTAATGGTTGTATTTATTTTATTAAATTTTAATATTCCTGAGTCAACTTTAGGTTTAGGATGAAAAACATTTTTAGAAATATCACATACATATTCTACATTACAAAAATTTTGAACCATAACACTAATTCTTCCATATTCTCTAGATCCTTCAGGGCTAATAATTCTATTTGCTAATTCTTTTTGAACCATTAAAATCATAGTATCCCATTTTTTATTTAAAAATTTAAAAATTATTTGACTTGATATATTATAGGGAATATTCCCAACAATTTTATTATACTTTAATTTGTTATCTTCCCATTTAAGGATATCTTCATTAATTATATTAAGATTGTTATAGTTGTTTTTTAAACTTTCACATAACATGGGATCAATTTCAATAGCATAAAGATTATTACTTAAATATAGTAATTGCTTTGTTAATGCTCCATGTCCTGGTCCTATTTCTAAAATGTTATCTTTATTGTTTGGTTTGATAATATTAATAATTTTATTTATAGTATTATAATCTATTAAAAAATTTTGTCCCCAACTTTTTTTAATAGGTATGTTATTTTTAGATACCAAAAAACTCTTTTGCTGTTTTTGTTGTTCTATTAGCAACATCCTCAAATGGAATATTTTTAATTTTTGCTATTTCTGATGCAACATATTTTACCATATAAGGTTCATTTCTTTTTCCCCTGTGTGGTATCGGAGTTAGATACGGGGAATCTGTTTCAATCATTATTTTATCAAGTGGAATATTTTTGATTACATTTTTCAACTCATTTGCGAATGTAATTAATCCAGTAAAAGATAGATGAAAATTTAATTTAATGAGTTCTTTTGCAAGTTTAAGATCACTTGCAAAACAATGAATAACCCCATTGTTATTCTTTGTTTTATTTATGCTTTTCAAGAGCTCTTTATCAGACTCTCTATTATGGATTACACATGGGATATTAAGAGATTTTGCTAGATTTAATTGCTCTTCAAAAACAGATATTTGAGTTTGTTTATCGCTATGTTTATAAAAAAAATCAAGACCAATTTCTCCCAATGCAACAACTTTTTTATGTGATAATAAAGTTTCTAATTCTTTTAAATAATTTGTATCTGTATCTTTTGATTCATGAGGATGATAACCAGCTGTTGCATATATCATATCATATTTTTCTGCAAGGTTTAGTGATTTAAAAGAGCTATCTATATCTACCCCTACACATATTATTTTTGATATATTATTTTCTTTGGCTCTATCTACTACTTCATCTATATCAGTATATTTATCATAGTAAATATGTGAATGTGTATCTATTAATTCCATTTATTCTTGTATTCTTGGGAAAATATTTTTAATAATATCGATATTTAGTTCCTCTTTTAGATTGCCGAAATCAGTATTATCTTCAGGTGAACATTTCATTGATTTTAAAATTAAATTTGATTTTTCCGGTATGATAGGGTATAGTAAAATTGTTCCAATTCTAAGTGCTTCTGTAGACAAATAAATTGTTGTTCCTGCTTTAGTTTTATTTTCTTTGATTGTTTTCCAAGGAGCATTTTCTTCTAAAAACTTATTAATTAACCTGATAATACTAATACTATTTTCAATCCCATCATGAATTTTTAAATTAGTATAATCTTCTTTAGCTTTATCTCTTAGTTTTTTAACATTATTTATAAAATTATTATCTAATGAATTAAATATACCTTTATTTGGAATTTGATCATTAAAATTTTTAGAAATTAAAATAAAGATTCTATTAACAAGATTTCCAAAATCATTTGCGAGATCAGAATTGTATCGTTTTTCAAATGAGTCTAATGTAAATGATGCATCTTGACCTAAGACCATATTCCTCATTAAATAATATCTAAGTGCATCTGATCCATATTTATCAGCTAAATCTAATGGTTTAATTACGTTCCCTAATGATTTTGACATTTTTGTATCATCCATTAACCACCATCCATGAGCAAAAATAGTTTTTGGAAGTGAAATATTACATGACATGAGCATGGTTGGCCAATATACACAATGAGTAGTCAGTATATCTTTTGCCATTAAATGATAATCTGCAGGCCAATAATAATTAAACTTATCATCATCATCATTATAGCCTATGGCACTAATATAATTTATTAACGCATCAAACCAGACATAAGTAACATAATCTTTATCAAATGGTAATTCAATTCCCCATGAGAGTCTAGTTTTTGGTCTAGAAATGCATAAATCATTTAATTCATTATTTAAAAACCCAAGTATTTCATTTCGTCTTGATTTTGGTAAAATAAAAGAGTTATTAGATTTAATATGTTTTATTAACTTTGTTTTATATTTTGACATTTTAAAAAAATAATTTTTTTCTTTTATTTTTTTAATTTGTCTAAAATTACCTTCTTCTTTTTCCTTCTCAGTTATAAATCTTTCTTCAGAAATTGAATATAAGCCTTCATATTCATCAAAATAGATATCTCCTTTTTTATAAAGATTTGAAAGAATTTCTTTTACTTTCTTTTTATGGTTTTTGTCTGTTGTTCTTATAAAGTAGTCATAGTTTATATTTAATTTTTCCCATGTAGTTTTGAATCGTTCTACATATTCATCAACATGATCTTTTGGTAAAACTCCTCTCTTTTCGGCAGCTTCTTGAACCTTTTGACCATGTTCATCAGTACCAGTTAAAAAATAAACATCATTTTTTTGTATTTTTTTAATTCTTGAAATTACATCTGCAAGAATAGTTGTATAGGCATGCCCAATATGTGGTTCATCATTAACATAGTACAATGGGGTTGTTATATAAAATTTTGACATAAAATTAAAATTTATTATTTAGTTGTTTGTTTAACTCTATATATAGACCAGATATCATTAAAGGTATATATCCATTTAAATTAATATTATTAATTGTTTTACTTATTATTTGGTTGAGTTTTTCAATATTTAGAGATTGCTTTTTAGATAAAAGTGATAAATGTTTTTCTAAATTATCAAAGTAAATATTCTTTTCATTATTTTTGTATTTATATGCATCATTTAAGAAAATATTAAGTAAAGTAATTATTTCAATAATATTATTCTTTTCTTTAATTTTATTAAAATTTTTTTCCCATTTAAATAAATTTGAATTAATTAATGATTCAATTAATTGTTCTAATATATTAGTTATTTCTTTAAAATTATTAGATAGTTTTATCGAATAGTTAATATTTCCAAAAGAGATTTTAGGAGTTATTTTTGCAATATTTTCATCTATGTTATTTTGAATTAGGAAATCATAATGTTTTTTAAATTCTATATTATTAAAATTAATAATTGAACTTCTTGATATAATTGTATCTAGAATTTTTGATATATCAGATGTAATTAAAATAAAAAAATTATTTTCAGGTGGTTCTTCTAAAATTTTCAATAAAGCATTGCCTGCTTCTTGCCTTGGATAACATAGTTTATCTGCTTCTAATATAAGATGTAGTTTATATTTATTTTTGGGAATTGATAAACTAATATTTTTTTTTATATCATTTATTGAATTAATTAATATTGTATTTGCATTTCTAAGTTTAATTTCATGATAAGGGTTTTGGCCTTTTTTATGAAATTCTTTTGTTAATTCATCTAATTGTTTATTATCTAATGTTTTTAAAGCAGAGTCATTTTTTGTTATAGATTTATTCTTAGGTAAAGGTAAAACTATATTTAACAATTCATGCTGCAATGTTTTAGTTTTACTACATGAAGAACAATTATTACAATCTATATTTTTATTATTACAGTTTAATGATGCAAAAAACTCTATAGCATGAGCTTCTTTGCCAATCCCTTTTTGCCCATGAAAAATATATGAATTTTGAACTTTTTTATTAGAGGAGATATTTAAAAGTTTTTCAAATATATTATTATGCAGTAATAGATTTTTATAAATCATTTTTTAATCCATTTTTCTGGATCCAGTTTTTCTTGATTTAACCATATTTGAAAATTAAAAATATTTTTATTAATATAATTAGAATTTGTACCCTGAGCTACTTCAGCTAATTGTGTATAAGTATCTACATATTGACCTTCATAAACTATTATATTTTTTAGATTTGAATAAACAGTATAATATCCTGCCCCATGATCTAATATAATGATATCTCCATAATCACGAATATTTGTTATTGTAAGAATGACTCCATCAAGAACTGAATATACTTTTTCATTTGTCTCTGTTTTAATATCAATGCCTAAATTTTCTGTATAGATATTTAACTCTTGGTTTTTATGTATCCCAAATTTACCGATAATTTCCCCACTTACAGGCCAATTCAGTTTTCCCTTCATTTTAGCAAAATTACCAGATGTAGATTTATTTTTATTTGCTCTTATCCTAGCTAATTCTTGTTCTCTTTTTTTAGTTTCTTTTTTATCTGAGTATAGTTTTTTTATAATTCTTTCAACTTTTTCTATCATTTCTTTTTTAGAAATCAAATCTTGTTTGAGCTTATTTTTTTGAGTTTTAATTTTTAATAAGTAAGAAGATTTTAATTTTTTATCATTTTCTAAAGAGTCAAATTTTTTATTTTTTTCAGTTATAAGATTTTTTTTACTTTTTTGTTCTTTTTCTAGATGTTTCTTTTCAATCCTTAAGTTATTAAGATTATTTTTTATTCTTATTTTAATTTGATTTTCATATTCATTTAAGATTTCTAAATATTTTGTTCTATATATTGTTTTGTTCCAATCATTTGTTTGGGTTATTTGTTTTAATAAATTATTTTTCCCATA
>CAYVBB010000111.1:0-5080 GCA_964448515.1 uncultured bacterium
GGTCAATATGATATTAGAACTTGCCGAAATTATATTGTACAACTTGATAATTTTCATAGTAAATCAATAAATATTCTAACAGGAGATGATGCTTTTATAGCACCAGATTATTGGGGCATAGTATCAAGCACCCATGGTTTTCATCACTATGATTTTCCATATTTATACGATACTAATGGACAATGGATATCGCAATTTGAAATTGATCAAGATCAACCTTTCAATAGTCCAGATCAATTACTCCCAGAGTATATGGCTGGTGGTGGTGTTCAAACTTACAATTATTCTCAACCAACAGCAATTTATGTCAAAGGTGGACCAGTTAGAGTTCATGGAAGATACAAGGGTAAATATACTATAGTTACTGATGAATACACTCCTTATCATAGACATGCATGGCTTTCGACTATGGGGGCGACTAAAATTGATACACTATGGAATAATATTTGGATTACAGATGATTTAATTAATGATGATGCAGCTAATGGAACCTATAGCTTATTTAATGCACAACCAGATGAAGAGTGCAATGATGGAACAGAAAATAATTTAGGTTTAGTTTCTGGTGCGAATGTTTTTGTTGCTAATTCAGAAAAAAATGGTGCTCATGATGGTGGATATAATAATTGCAATGATAATTTCTGTGATGTTAACATACATGCACATATTATTGCATTTAATGAATCTTTTGCTTCTCATTATTGGCAAAATACTTATAACTCTAATAATGGTTACTATTCTAAGCCTCCATATGGGGATGGTCAGGGAATTCAAATTTATGGAAATTCTGGGAATGATGATACAAGAGGAAAAATTAATTTATGGGGTGGTGTTGTCCAAAAATTCAGGGGTTATATAGTACGGAATAATCCAGGACCATATAATCTACCTCAAGGTAATATTGGATATGATAGTAAAGATTATAATTTTGATTGTAATTTAAAGTGCTCTTTTCCTCCATTATATCCAGAAAATACAACTTGTGATGAGAGTGCGGATGAAATACCATGGAGTGTAACAGCATATTATTAAAATAAAATTATGAGTTTCGCATTAGACATAGGAAAATTTAGTATTAAATTAGTTGAACTTGAGAAAGTTAATGATACAATTAAAATTGTTACTCTTGATTCAATCAATATTGTTGACGACTTAGATACATACAACATTGACAAGTTATCAAAATCTCAAATTTCTGCTTCAATCCAAGATTTGTCATCAAGACTTAATATTAAAACAAAAAAAATAAAAAACCTTATTAGCTCTTTGCCTGGAAGTTATGTTGATACTAGACAAGTATCTATACTTGATATGCCTGATAATGAGCTATTACAAGCACTGGAACTTGAAGCAAAAAAACATGTACCCTTAGATGGGACAGAAGCAATTATAGATTATCATCATATTGGGAAAGATCCTCATGAGCTTGACAAAATAAACCTATTGTTAACTACTACTACAAAAAATCAAATTAAAGATCATGCTGAAATTTTAAAAAATTCTGGATTTAAACCAGGTATATTTGATACTGATCCAATTGCTCTTTGTAATTTATTACAGTTTTCGTATGATCTTCCTGATACTGGTGCAAATGTAATCTTAGATATTGGACATTCTTCAACAAGTTTAATTGTTTTCGGTAATAACACTTCTTATTTTACTAGAGAAATTGAAATTGCTGGCAACCAAATAAGCAAATCATTAGTTAGAGATAATAATATTAGATATAGCAAAGCCGAAAAGAAAAAACATGAGAATGGTATAAATGTTTTTGATTTTGATAAAGAAGAAACAGAAGAGACAATATCTGTTGAGAAAAGAACAATATTAAATGATTTAGTTGATGAAATAAGAAAAACATTAAGATTTTATATGAAAAACAATTCACAAGCATTCTTTAATCAATTTTATTTATCTGGCGGTTGTTCAAAAATGATTGGTCTTGATGGTTTTATAGCTGATAGTTTAAATGTTAAGGTTGAAATAATAAATCCGCTAAGTAAAATAGAATATGATAAAACATTGGATAATCCTGGAGAATTTTCAATAGCAATAGGTTTAGCTTTAAGAGGATTATTATAACAATGCAATTAATAAAAATAAACTTAAATCAAACTGTTAGCAAAGCTCAAAAGGACTTTATTGAACAAGAGCAAAAAAGATGGTATGCTTTTTCTTTTATCTGTATCATTTTTATATCAACTATAATTTGGTTATTCTTTATTAACTCAAGAATGCAATATGTAATAGATGAAAGAAATAAAACTATAGAAAATATTATTTCAAACACAGCTAAACTCCAAAGTTCGGGACAAATAAATCTATCTAAAAAAGATATTAACAATTTATATAAAGTTGAATCTAATAGAATATTTTGGACAGAAAAACTTATTGCTCTATCAAAAATAACTCCTGAAGATATGGCAATAACCAAAATAGAATTCAAGGGTAAAAAATTATATATATCTGCAATATCTAATATTGGTTCTGGAGAAAAAGAATTTACCGTCGTTGAAAATTTTATGAAAAAAATAGATTCTAATAATGAATTTAATAAAGATTTTAAAGATATAAAATTTGATTTTCTCGATAAAGAAAAAACAAAAAATAATGAGCTTCTTAAATTTAAAGTTGAGGCAAAATTAAGATGATTTTAAAAAGAAGTATTATATTAATTGCATTATCAGCTTTTTATTATTTAACTGGCTCATTATTATCAAGTTTCATGGTTGAAAACAAAAAAGATACAATATCATCACTTGAAGATAAACAAAAAACAGTTAATGAACAATTTATAACAGCTCAAATTTTATCTCAAAAATTAGATAATGTATATAAAGTGTTTGAGGAGAATTTAGCAAATTCTATTAAAGATGATAAGAACAAAGAAGCATCTATGGAATTCTTGAAGTATTTAACTGATGTGATGGAAAAGTATTCAATAAAGTTAAATCAGATAATTCCTGATAAAAAAATAAAAAAAGGATTATTAACAAAAATACCATACACAATTAGCTTTTCTTGTGATTATGAAAAATTTGGTCAATTCATTAACCAATTAGAGAGTGCAGATAGAATAATTCTTATAAAAGAAATTATTATGAAAAACAATATTGATAATTTGAAAAATAGTGATGAAAGCACTGATATAGAAATTGAAATGGAAATAGAAACTATAACTATTAATAAAGCTAAAAGAATTTAAACATGAATTTAAGAGAAAAATTTATATGGAACTTATCTCTGACAATTGCTACTATTGTATCAATTTTCAGCATATATAATTTCTTTCAATTGGGCTCTAATGCTAATGAATATTACAATAAATTTAAAAATGAAGAAGTGGGTACAGACAAAGAACTTGAAAACATAGTAGCAGATTTGGAAAATAACTATAAATTCAGAGATGATTTAGTATTTAATATTTCTAGTGATCCAGCAGATTTAAATAGAGTTATTACTGTCAGTGGTTCTTCAAGAGGGAAAAAACGTAAAAGTCTTTGGGTATCTGGAATAATTAATAGAGGAAATAATAATAATATTGCAATTATGAATTATAAAGATCAATCATTCAATGTTGTAAAAGGCGATTCTGTAGCAGGAGGTGTTATAGAAAGTATAACTCCAACAGAAGTAATTTTTAATAAAAACGATAAAATAATTAAATATAACCTTAGTATACAAAATACTTTAGATTAAATTCGGAGAAATTAATGATTAAAATAAAAAAATCAATAAAAATAATTATATTAACTACACTTTTTTACTCAGTATTATTTTCACAAGAAAATATATCTGAGAATACAAATGAAGTTAAGAATCCTTTAGTATCGATTCATGCTGAAGATACACATTTACCATCAATACTAGCTATTTTAGCTGAAGAAAGTGGCTATAATATCGTTACAGGTCCAAACGTTCAATCAAAAAATAAATTAACTATTCATTTAGATGAAGTCCCTATTGATCAAGCAATTAATTTAGTTATTAGAGCTGCTGGATTAAGTTATGAAATAGTTGGAAATTCAATTTTAGTTGCAAACCAATCAAAAATCAATGAAGATGTAGGTGTTTCTCCTGCAGTTATCCCTCTTCAGTATGCAAATGCTGAAGAAGTGGCTTTATTGCTTGAAGATATCACAGATAAGATTTCTATCGATGCAACAGGAAATAAATTACTTGTTACAGCAAGTCCTAAAAAAATAGCTGAAGTAGAAAAAATTGTTAGTGAAATAGATGTTCCTTCTATCCAAATTATGCTAGAGGCAAGACTAATTGAAGTCGCGTTAAATGATACTGAAGAGCTGGGAATAGATTGGGAAAGACTTGCATCAACAACCATGATTTTTGCTGAAAGTGGTGAGCCTCAAAATATAACAGAAAGTTTAATTACAGGCTCTTATCTTCCTGGATATGTTCCAGAAGTAATTGAATCAAGTGATGGAACAAGTTCATTCATTTTTGAACAAATAACAGGGACAGCAACAGGTGCAATTCCAGATCAGATGGCTTTTACTAGATCTGATGGAATTAATTCTTTTGGTAGACAGCTTACCGCTTTTGATATAACACTAGATATGTTATTAAAAGATAATAAGGCCAACATATTGACAAATTCTCAAATAGTTACGGTAAATGGGCATGAAGCTGAGATTCAAATGGTTGATGTAATCCCCTATCTTGCTTCAAATGGTGGATTTGGAAACTCAAATTTTCAAGTACTAAAAGAAACTGTTGGTATTAAATTAAAAATTTTACCTTATGTAAATACAGATGGATATATAACAACTCAAATTACTCCTGAAGTAAGCTCAATTCAATCATGGACAGCTCAAGGTTATCCATGGACAAAAAAGAGGGAGTCAACAACAACCGTAAGAGTCCGAGATGGTGAAACAATTGTTATAGCAGGGTTAATTACTACTGAAACAATAAATACTGATACAAAGGTGCCTCTTCTATGGAGAATACCATTTATAGGCAAGAAATGGTTTACTCATACTGAAAAGCAAGATAAAAAAACAGATTTGATTATTCAAGTTACACCTTCAATTATAAAAGATAATTACTCAGGTATTGA
>CAYVBB010000112.1:0-5000 GCA_964448515.1 uncultured bacterium
GATTTGGTTAAATCAAATCAAATAGTTGCTTCAGCAAAAATTCCAGGTAATGTACAGATGATTAACGTCTCTAATGAATTAAACATTGACCCTAATCAGCTAATTGATTGTATGCTATCTAAAGTAGATCAAGAAGTTAAAAAAGGTGAGGTTATAGCAAGGAGCAAGGGTTTGTTTGGTTTTTTTAGATCTGAAGTAAAATCACCTATGGATGGTATTTTAATTAACATATCAGATATAACAGGTCAAATTATTATATCTGAGAAACCTATACCTGTTGAAGTTGATGCATATATAGATGGAAAAATACAAGAAACATATAAAAAAGAAGGAGTTTTAATTTCAGCTAATGGTGTGTTAATTCAAGGAATTATTGGTGTAGGAGGAGAGAAGAAGGGTACATTGAAAATAATAGATGATATTGAATTTTCTATATTTGATTTAGATGCAATAGATAATAATCATGATATGATATTAGTAATAAAATCTTATCTTGATTATAAAACATATAAAAAAATAAATGGCTTAGGTTTTAAAGGTATTATTTGTGGAGGAATAGATTATAATTCTTTAACAAAGATATTAGAATATCCACTTGGTGTAGCAATTACTGGTTCTGAAGATGTAACTACAATTATTGTTACTGAAGGGTTTGGTAATATTAATATGTCAGATAGAACATTTCAATTATTAGATAAATATAAAAATTCTTATTGCTCAATTAATGGTGCTACTCAAATAAGAGCAGGTGTGATGAGGCCCGAGGTAATAATAAATTTAGATTCTGATATAGAAAATATTAATGATAGTAAAGATGAGTCATTAATTTTAGTTGGTTCAAAAGTTAGAATTATTAGAGATCCATTTTTTGGTCTTATTGGTATTGTGTCTGCATTGCCTCCTGAATTAGTTAAAATGAAAACAGAAACAATGGTAAGAGCAGCGGAAGTAACATTGGAAGATGGTACTAAAAAAATAATTCCAAGAGCTAATTTAGAAGTTATTTTATCAGATTAATTGTATTAATTTATTGATATGAATGATGCCCAGAAAATCATATCTAATTTAGCAAATGATATAGTCCAAAGAGGACTATCAGTTCCCGCGGTATTTTTCTTAGAAAGTACAAAATATGTTTCTTTTATAGGTAGTCAGTTTTTAGTCTTTTTAGGACCTATCGCAACATGTTTTATTAATAATCAGAAATATTATGATTTTTCAACTCTTTTAGAAAAAAGGTCTAATATAGATTTTCTTATTAATGAAATTGAAAGAATTAATTTAAATATAAAATCATGAATCAATATGTAAAATATATATTTTCTCCTTTAGTAATTTTAATTATTTATTTTTTCTTTCCATTTTCAGTTTTTCTTTCTGGAAATGAAACTACATTTATTTGTGTTGTTTTACTTTGTTTTGTTGTAGAGTATTTTATAGAAAAAGCTAAAAATGGTGAAGAAATTTATATGAGACCAATTGCTGCTATAAAAGCAATGGAAGAAGCAGTAGGTAGAGCAACAGAGATGGGTAAGCCTGTCCTTTATGTTCCAGGAATTTCTAGTTTAGATCAGATTGATACAATATCTGGATTAACTATATTGGGACATGTAGCTGGGATGACTGCTGAATATGATGCTAGTTTGCATGTACCTGTTTGCGTTCCTATCGTTATGGAAACTGCAAAGGAAACTTGTAAAGAGTCATACCTTAAAAAAGGTCGTCCTGATTTATATAGGGATGATATGGTTCATTATGTTACTGATGATCAGTTTGCATATGCAGCAGGAGTTAATGGAATAATGTTAAGAGAAAAGCCTGCAGCAGTTTTCTTCCAGGGGAAATTTTATGCTGAATCATTAATCCTTGCTGAAACAGGAAATTCTATAGGTGCAATTCAGATTGCTGGAACTGGTTCATCATCTCAAATACCATTTTTTGTTACCGCATGTGATTATACGCTTATTGGTGAAGAGTTTTATGCAGCAAGTGCATATCTTTCTGGAAGTCCTGAAATGCTTGGTAGTATAAAAGGACAAGATTATGTTAAAGTTGGATGTATGATATTAATTTTAATAGTATTTATATCTTCAGTTCTAAATGGATATGGATTTATTGATTTTGATATATCATCATTATTTAGGACTAATATTATAAAATGAAAAGACAATTAGCATATTTTTTGGTGATTTTTATTGGCTTTTTAACATTATTTGGCCATTTTATAAATTATTCACCCCTTAATAATTTCATTGATAATGATGCAACACAATGGTTTGATATTATATCAGGATTTGCAGCTTTCCTAGGAGTTATTAATCTTCTTCAATTACATTTAAATAAAATTGCTAATAAACGTGATAATTGGAGATATAGTATTATCACATTGGCAGGTTTTGCTATTATGATAATATTCGGTTTTATTTATAATGGTTCAAGTGTAGGTATGGGCCCACATTTAAAAGAAGATGGGTCAGCTTTTTATTGGATGTTTCAAAATATTTATTTGCCTTTAGGTGCTACAATGTTTGCTTTACTTGCCTTTTTTGTTGCATCAGCCTCTTATAGAGCATTTAAAATTAGAAATTTTGAGGCAACTTTATTATTAATCTGAGGTGTATTTTTAATGATAGGAAGAGTCCCTATTGGTCAACTTATTCCGTGGTGGATGGCATTAGAAATTTATATTTGTTTATTTTTTGCACTTGTAGCAAATAGATTTGAAGAAAAAAAGAAAATGTTATTTTCTTTAGTTTTATGTATTGTTGTATTCCCATTAATAACTTATTCTTTAAATTTACATAATCTATCAATTTTTAAAATTCCAGAGCTTCAAGAGTGGATAATGGATGTACCTGCTACTGCTGGTTCTAGAGCAATTATGATTGGAATTGCTCTTGGTACTATAGCTCAGTCATATCGTATAATAACAGGTAGAGAAAGATCAATTCTAGGAGATTAATGGACTTAATTAAAAAAATATTTATTCAGCTTGGTCAATTAGATAGAAGATTTATTTTTCTATTAATAGGTTTATCTGTTTTAATTCCATTGCTTAAGCCTAATTGGGTGAATATACCAATAAAAACAACAACTAACTCAAAGATTGTTTTTGAAGAATTAAATAATTTAAAAGAAGGTGATAAGGTTTTAGTTTCATTTGAATATGGAGCTAGCACAAAGCCTGAAATACATCCTATGTCTGTAGCTGTGTTACAGCATCTTTTTTCAAATGGTGTTAAAGTATACACTGTCCCTCTTTGGCCGGAAGGATTAATGATGGCTAAGTATGCAATTGAAGAAGTTGTATCATCTGATTTATTTAATATTCAAGAACATATTGATTATGTTAGTCTTCCTTATAAAGCAGGAGGTGAAATAATAATTAGAGGAATTGCAACTGATTTAAGATCAATTTTTACTCAAGATGTTAATAATGTTTTATTAACTGAAATACCTATGATGACTGGAATAAATAATATTACTGATTTTGATTTTGTTTTTGATCTATCTGCTGGTGTTCCTGGAAATGCTGAGTGGGTTCAGTTTGCTTGCGATGAATACAAAATTCCTCTTTCTTCTGGATGTACTTCGATTATGGTAACTGATGCTATTCCATATGTAGAGTCTGGTCAAATTAGAGGCATTCTGGCAGGTATGCCTGGAGCAGCTGAGTATGAACAAATGGTATTTGAATATTTAAATAATGATATAGATAATAAATATTTAAATAAAGAAGCTGTAATTATTCCTGGAAAAGCTACATCTAGAATGTCTGCTCAATCTATAGCCCATTTATTGATGGTTATTTTTATTATATTTGGGAATGTATCTTATTATTTGATTAGAAAGAGAAAAATATGATGTATGAAATAATAGGTATCTGGTGTGTTGTTTTATTGACCTTAAGTATATTTAGCTACTTATATGGAGATAATCCATTTTATAAGTCAGCTGAGCATATTTTTGTAGGAGTATCAGCTGGATATATATTTACAATTACTTTTTGGGATACTATTTGGCCCAATCTTTTTGGAAGACTATTGCCATCATATGTAGGAGCTGGTTTTGAATTTGATATTTCTTATATATTTCCTTTGGTTTTAGGTGTATTTATGTTATTTAGATTATCTAAAAAATATGATTGGTTATCTAGAATATCAATAGCATATATAGTTGGAATGATGGCTGGATTGAAGTTTTATGTATTTTTAAATTCTAATTTACTTACACAAATTAAATCATCAACTGTGAATTTATCAGGTACATATTTAAGTATATTTAATGAAGTTATTATTTTGATTGGTGTAATTAGTGGTTTGGTTTATTTTTTCTTTTCAAAAGAACATACAGGTATTATAGGCAGAGTAAGTAGAATTGGAGTTTATTTTTTAATGATTAAATTTGGTGCTTCATTTGGTTTTGCTGTAATGGGAAGGATATCTTTATTAATTGGTAGATTTGAAGAACTTATAGAATATAGCAGATCAGAGTATTATTACTCTACACCAATCATTTTAATTTTAATGATAGTAGCGTTATCTTTTTGGTCTTTTAAAAATAATACAAATATAAATAAGAATAATTAGGAGTTTATGAAATGAATAAAATTTTAGAACAACTTATGATAAATAATGAAAATTATGGTTCATGTATTGGCGGCAGTGATTGGTCTTCTACAACATCTGAAGGAATTATAGATTCTATAAATCCTTCAAATGGGAAGAAAATAGCTAGTGTTTATAAATGTTCTGAATCTGACTATGAGAAAGTGTTGTCTGAATCAAATAAATCATTTGAAGAATGGAGAAAGGTTCCAGCTCCTATAAGAGGCCAACTTATATTTGAAATGGGAAATGAATTAAGACGAAATAAGGATGCCTTAGGTAGCTTGGTGTCATTGGAAATGGGTAAAATTAAAGCTGAAGGAGATGGCGAAGTTCAAGAGATGATTGATATCGCTGATTTTGCGGTAGGATTATCTAGACAGTTATATGGTT
>CAYVBB010000113.1:0-4284 GCA_964448515.1 uncultured bacterium
ATCATCTTCTATAACTGGATAAACAAAAACAGAAGCAAAAGAAGTATGCCTTCTAGAATTTGTATCAAAAGGAGAAATTCTAACTAATCTATGAACACCACCCTCTGATTTTAAATTACCATATGCATTTAAACCATTAATTTCTATAGATACATCTTTCAAACCATTTTCATCACCATCTTGATAATTTAAAATATTAATATTATAATTATTTTGATCAATCCATCTTTTGTACATTCTAAACAGCATAAATGCCCAATCTTCAGATTCTTTTCCTCCAGCTCCTGGATGAATATTTAATATTGCACTTCTATTATCATCTTTACCTGACATAATGCTAGAAATTTCAAAATTATTTAAATCAGTATAAATTTTATCTAAATGATCAATAGACTCATTACTAACAATATTTTCATCATTTACAATTTCAACATGGAATTTTAAAAGGTCTATATTAGAATTTAAATCTAAGATTCTATTCTTTTGATCATTTAAAATTTTTATTTTTTTTAAAACTTTATGTGCTTTGGAATTGTCATCCCAAAACATTTCTTCAGAAGTTTTATCTTCATAAGTTCTAATCTTATCTGCAATATCTTTATAGTCAAAGATAACTCCTTAAATCTTCGTATTTATTAAAACAAATATTTGATTTATTTATATAGTCTTGTATTTCCATTAATATTTCTCAAGCTCTAATACTGGCTCTAAAGAATCAATTGTTTCTTTAGGGTCATGAGTTCTAATTATATCTGCTCCATTATTGATACATATTGCTTGCATCGATACACTTTTATATAATCTATCAATAGGCTTATTCTTATTGAAATTCAGCATAGACTTTCTAGATAAACCTATTAAAATTTTACAATTAAATTTTTTAAACTTATTAATATTTTTAATAATTTCATAATTATGATTAAAAGATTTACCAAATCCAATTCCTGGATCAAGAATAACATTACTTAAATCAAATCCTATTTTTTTTATGTATTTAATTCTTAATTCAAAAAAATTACATATTTCTTCTATTAGATTAGTATAATATAAATCATCTTGCATATTTAAAGGATTACCCTTCATGTGCATCAAAACAATTGGAACATTATATTTAGCTGCAATATCAATATTTTTAAATTTATTTCCACCTCCAGAGATATCATTTATCATATTAAAACCATTTTTTAAACAAAATTCTATAACATTACTTTTGTATGAATCAATTGATAAACATTTGTGACTTATATTTAAATTTATAAATTTACTAATTCTATTTATTTCTTCTTTATCTGATAATGGCTTAGCACCAGGTCTAGATGATTCTGCACCTACATCAATTATATCTGACATAGATACTTTATTAAACTTTTGGATAATATCATCATCGGATAGATTAGAACCATCATAAAATGAATCTGGAGTTAGGTTTAAAATACCCATAACTTGACATTTTTTTTTAGGATTATATGACAATTTACTTATTAACTGATTTTCGTCTTACTCTTTTAACAGTTTCTTTTTTTATAACATCAGATATTCCATTTTTAACAATATCTTCGAATTGGTTTCTATCTAATGTTTCACGTTCGATAAGAACTTTAGAAACATCGTGTAATTGTTTCATATATTTTTTTAATATATTTGTAGCATTTTTTTCAGCATTTTTTATTAAACTTGTTATTTCATTATCAATTACTTTTAATTTTTCCTCACTAAAATCCCTCGATTTAGAAATTTCCTTACCAAGAAATACTTCTTCCTCTTTTTTGCCTAATGCCATTGGACCAATAGTATCACTCATTCCCCATTCACAAACCATTTTTTTTGCTATATCTGTAGCAACGGAGATATCATTCCCTGCTCCTGTGGTAAAATTATTAAAAATAATTTTCTCTGCACATCTACCACCCATCAATATATCTAACTTACCTAATAAGTATTGATTAGAATAATTATATCTTTCAACCTCAGGTATTTGTGCTGTTAATCCCATTGCTCTACCTCTTGGCACAATAGTTATTTTATGTACAGGATCAGCAAGCTTTGTAAAATATGCAACTAAAGCATGTCCAGCTTCATGATATGCTGTTATTTGTTTATCATCATCAGTAAGGACCATACTTTTTCTTTCAACACCCATCATTACTTTATCTTTAGCATCTTCAAAATATTTCATACTTACTTTAGTTTGATTCATTCTTGCTGCCAGTAAAGCTGCTTCATTAACTAAATTTTCCAAATCAGCACCTACTAAACCAGGAGTACCCTGAGCTACAACATTTAGCTTAACATCTTTTGTTAAAGGAATTTTCTTTGTATGGATTTTTAATATTTGTTCACGTCCAATTACATCTGGAGCATCAACAACAATTTGTCTATCAAACCTACCAGGTCTTAATAAAGCCTTATCTAAGACATCGGGTCTGTTAGTTGCTGCTAATAATATTACATTAGTGTTTGTATCAAAACCATCCATTTCAACCAGTATTTGATTTAGGGTCTGTTCTCTTTCATCGTGGCCACCACCTAAACCTGCACCTCTATGTCTTCCAACAGCATCAATTTCATCAATAAAAATAATACTTGGTGAATTATTCTTAGCTTGAGTAAACAAATCTCTAACTCTACTAGCTCCAACGCCAACAAACATTTCAACAAATTCAGCACCACTAATTGTAAAGAAAGGTACATTTGCTTCCCCTGCCACAGCTTTTGCAAGTAATGTTTTGCCTGTTCCTGGAGGACCTAATAAAAGCGCACCTTTGGGTATTTTTGCTCCTATTTTATGATATTTCTCTGATTTTTTCAAAAAATCAACTATTTCCTGAAGCTCTGTTTTTGCTTCTTCACAACCAGCGACATCTTTAAACATTTTTTTTGTTTTTTTAGAATCAACAATTTTTGCTTTACTTTTAGCAAATGAAAAAATATTACTTTGTCCTCCAACACCACCTTGCATTCTTCTCATTATTACAAACCAAAAGACAAGAATAAGTATCCATGGAGAAAATTGAAAGACATAATCTAAAAATGTTAACGTTTTTTGCTTTATTTTAACATCAATACCTAGGTCAACTAAATTGTTTACTAAATCATTGGTTAATTCTGGTAATATTACTGTAAATGAGCTTATTTCGTTATTAGATAAAGTACCAAAACATGTAGGTGAACAATCACCTTTTAATAATTTATCCTCAATTATAACAGATGAAATATTTTCATATTGATCTTTATATACATCTGTAAACTCTGCATAACTAATTTCTATAGATTTAGGTGTTAATGATGCATATTGTAATACAGAGACAGAAACAATAATTATAACTATCCATAGTAAAAAATTACCACCTAAATTTTTCATCATTTTATTTTTCATATTATCTTTTTTATTACTCATTATCTATATAAATGTCCTTTAAATTTCTAAATAAATTATTATAATCTAAACCATATCCAATAACAAATTTATTTTCAATATCAAATGCTGTTAAACAGTCTATCATATCAATGTTTGTTGCAATATTCTTATGGAGTAGTGTTATAACTTTAATACTAACAGGATTCATATCGGAAAACCTCGAGTATATTTCTTTTATAGTTTCACCAGAATCTATTATATCCTCAACTAAAATAATATCTCTATAATGAAAACTTTCATCAATTTCCTCAACAGATAATTTACCTCTTTTACTCCCTTTGTAGGATTTAGCAGAAATAAATGATATCTCATAATCAAAGTTACATTTTTTTAATAAATCCATCATAAAAAATACACAACCATTTAAAACACCAACAATAATAGGATTTTTACCTTTATAAGACTTATTTAAAATCTCTGCTATTTCTTTGATTCTCTCACTTATATTATTTTCAGTTAAGTGTTTTGTAAAATTATGATGTTTATATTTAATATTTTCCAATTTTATTCCTTTTTATCCTAGTATTACCCTCTATTTCCTTAATATTTGTAAAGAAACAAACTCATGCTTATTAAATCTTTCATAATGCTTAGTAGCTAAGTTTGGCACACATATCACTTCTCCATTATTATTTCTTAATATTGGATAATATGACTTATCGTAATTTGATATTTTATTATCAATAAATATATCACTAATTTTTTTAGTTGAGTTTTTCAATTTTATTTTATCACCTTTTTTCCAATGTGAAATATAAGAACCATTGTTAATTAAATTTAATGGTACAACATTTGTATTATTATTATCCAAAGATTTAAATGAGATTATAGAATCATACCAATTATAAATATCATCCTTACTATTT
>CAYVBB010000113.1:4294-4537 GCA_964448515.1 uncultured bacterium
TACCGATCGGTCATCATTAGCAATCTTATCTACATCAAGATTTACATCAACAATAATAACATCCTTACTATTTAAAATAATATTACTTTGCACACTCCTAGGGATTGAAATAATAATACTATTCCTTTCTTTTTGTAGTAAAATCCTGTTTGTAAGATTTATTGATAAACCATTTTTACCATATCTAATTATTGTATTAATATTAGACCAATGTGACTTAGTGATATTCAATGAATCCTCTCT
>CAYVBB010000113.1:4547-4964 GCA_964448515.1 uncultured bacterium
ACAATATAATTTATAAAAAGTTTAGTTTCTAAAGATGAAAACAATTCTAAAAAATTTATATCTAGCTCAATAAAGTATTTACTTTTTCTTAATAAGTAATTATCTTTATTAGTTTCAAATTTAGTTAAGTAATCTAAATATTTCTTGTCAGATGATTTTTTTAATTCTTTAAGATAATTAAAATAAGAGCAACTATAACGTTTTTTACTTATTAAATATCTTATTTTATTACGTTTAAATGACAAATCATTATTTGATTCATCCTCAATCCATTCAAGTTTATTTAACTTTGCATAAACATATATTTGATTTTTATTAATATCTAATAGAGGTCTATAAATACAATTATTTACTTCACGTATGCCTTGACGAGAAATCCAATTAGAATTATCAACATCTTTCATTATTAATGTTTCA
>CAYVBB010000114.1:0-4799 GCA_964448515.1 uncultured bacterium
CAAGGCCATGTTGAATGTATTGGTGAAATTATATCTAAAGAATCATTATTAGATGGAGAGGTGATTTTTGAAGTATCTTTTAATAAAAATTATTTAAAATATTGTATATATAAAGGTTCAATTACATTAGATGGAATTTCTTTAACTATTAAAGAAACATTAAAAAATTAAATTAAAGTATAAATTATCCCTCATACTTTAGAAAATACAACTTTAGGTTTTAAGGAAGTAAATGAGAATTTAAATATTGAAACTGATTTAATCGCAAAGTATGTTGAAAAGAATTTATTAAATAGGAATTTATAATGAGATTAAATACTATAAAAGAAGCAATTAGTGATTTTAAAAATGGAAAAATGTTAATTGTTGTTGATGATGAAAACAGAGAAAATGAAGGTGATTTTATTATATCTGGTGAAAAAGCAACTCCTCAAGATATAAACTTTATGATGAAATATGGAAGAGGATTGATTTGCACTTCAATTTCATCTAAAAGAGCAAAAAAGATGGATTTAAATCCAATGGTAGATAATAATACAGAACATCAAAAAACTAATTTTACTGTTAGTGTTGATGCAAAAGATGGTATAACTACAGGTATATCAGCTAAAGATCGTTGGCAAACACTGCAGGTTCTTTTAAATAATGATTCAAATCCTGAGGATTTAGTAAGACCTGGTCATATGTTCCCTCTTATAGCAAAAGATGGGGGTGTTCTTCAAAGAGCAGGGCATACAGAAGCTTGCATAGATTTAACAAAATTATCTAATCATATATCGTTAGCTTTACTTGTAGAAATTGTTGATGATGATGGAACTATGGCAAGACATGAATCTTTATCAAAAATATCTGAAGATCATAATATTAAAATTATTAGTATTGCTGATTTAATTGCATATAGAAAAAAATTCGATAAATTAATAGAGCAAATTTCTACTGTTCCTTTTCCAACAGATTTTGGGGATTTTGAATTAAGATTATTTGAGGATAAAATTAATGGAGATCATCATGTTGCAGTTATAAAAGGTGAAATTAAGAAAGATGATAATGTATTAGTTCGAGTTCATTCACAGTGTTTAACTGGGGATATATTTGGATCTTTAAGATGTGATTGTGGACCTCAATTAGAAAGTTCTTTAAAAATGATTGAAGAAGATGGTAAGGGAATTCTTGTTTATTTAAGACAAGAAGGAAGAGGTATAGGTTTAAAAAATAAGATAAAAGCTTATCAATTACAAGATCAAGGATATGATACTGTTGAAGCAAATCATAAATTAGGTTTTAAAGCAGATCTTAGAGAATATGGAATTGGAGCACAAATTTTACTAGATTGTAATGTTAGAAAAATGCGATTATTAACGAATAATCCTAAAAAAATTATTTCTTTAGAAGGTTTTGGTCTTGAAATTATTGATAGAGTTCCTATAGAGTTTGAAGCAAACAAAGTAAATAATAAATATTTATCTACAAAGAGAGACAAATTAGGTCATCTCATAATGGAGAATATTGATAAATGAAGATAGCAATCGTTGCAAGTAATTTTAATGAAGAAATTACAAATAGTTTAATTAATGGTGCACTAAGATGTTATAAGAATGCTTATAATAAAGAATTAAATTCAGATTACATTTATAAAGTTCCAGGAGCTTTTGAGATTCCCTCTTTTATTAATAAACTATTAAAATTAGATAATATTAAATTTGATGCTGTTGTTACTTTAGGATGTGTTATTAAAGGAGAAACAGCACATTTTGAATATATATCAAAAACAGTTACTGATGAAATCATGAATTTATCTATTCATAATAATCAAAATATTCCAGTATTATATGGGGTATTAACTACTCTTAATTATCAGCAAGCATTAGCTAGAACTAAAGAAGATAAATCTAATAAAGGATATGAAGTTATGGATTCTGCAATATACATGATTAATGAATTTTCTAGCTTAAATAAGTGATAAAATTTTTTTTTAATAAATTAATTATTTTTTTTTTACTTAGTTTTTTATTTTCTGATAATTATATCGATTTAAAAAAGAATATAACCTCTTTCTTAAATACATCAGATTTAATTCATTATAATGATAATGTTATAGTTTCAACCTCTGGAGGTTTATATACCATTACAAATCCCTCATTAAGTATTAATAATAATTCTGATATTGTATTTATGAAGACTAATAATAATAAGCTGTATATGGGGAGTAGTTATCCTGGAAAATTATATGTATTTGATAATGATTTAAATATTGAATCATTAATTGAATATCCTGGTTTTGATGAAATATTAGATATAGTTTTTACTGATAATTATATTTTTGCAATAGGAACTTTAAATCAAAATTATATATTAATTCAATATTCTATTAATGAGTCAAATGAAATTCAATATCTTAATTATATTGATAGTTTTCCATTAATATTTGAATCTATTAATGATTTATTTGTTTTTAATGAAAACTTATATCTTGCAACAAGTAATGGGCTTTTAAGTATTGATTATTTAAATGATATTTTATCATTATCAAATTCATGGAATGTTAATATAACTAATTTAAATATTAGTTGTATCATAGAGAATGAAAGTAGTCTTTACTTATCTCATGATAATAAAATTATTGATTTAGATGCTAATGAATTAATCTTATTATCTAATGAAGAATTAATAAAGTCAATGGAGATGCAATCTAATAAATTATTAGTTATAACTAACTTAAATGTTTATAGTTATTATTTTTCTAATAGCACAATTGAATCACACATGATTCCAGATGATTATAATGATAGTGTTATTTCTTCTTTAGAAATAAATAATATATATTATTATGGAATTGAAAATAAGGGAGTTCTTATATATGACAGCATGCTCGATAAATGGGATTCATATATACCAAATACTATTTATAAAAATCAATTTGATGCTCTTGCTTTATTAAATAATGGGAGCTTATTTGGAATAGTAAATCACAAAGATAATGAAGGTCAAAGTGGAGGATTTATTTATAAAAATCCATTGATATTAGGTCAATCATTATCAGAAATAAACAATTTTTATTCATATAATGGTTATAATATTAATAAATATCCTCTATCATCAGGAGATTTTAAAGCAGAAATAATAAACTACTGGTCAGGAGATAATACTATACATTCTACATTGTTCTCTAATAATAAAATTATATTTTCAAATAGTGGGGTATACCCTGAATCTTGGTTAGGTTATTATAATCAATTGGCTAATGATTACTTGTTTGAATTATCTAATGAAACTTTTTATGGTGGTGTAATTGAATTTGAATATAATTCTTTTGAAAATTCTATTATTCTAAATAATTATTATTCCTTAGAAAATAATATATTAGGTGGTAATAATGGTATCTTTAATTCGGAATGGACAGATGGTTTTATGACAATTAATCATATTATATCTGATAATTCTGATAATATTTGGATAGCTAATCCTTACTCGGAATTAAATAATAATATTATTGCTGTTAATAGTAATAATCAGTGGAATCATATTCAAGATAATAATGATGGTTATATACCTAAAGAAATATCTTTAGATAAAAACAATAATTTGTGGATATCATATTTGTTTTCCGAAAAAATGAATGAAACATCATCTTATTCTCCTGGTGGTATAAGGATGGTTGAGTTTAATGATATAAATAATGAACTTGATGATATTTGGCACATTAATTGGTTAGACGAATTACAAAATTTAAATATATGGTCTTTAGTTATATCCAGTGATAGTTATGGGAATGAGATATTGTGGGTTATGACTGATTATGGGATAATGGGTTATATCCTTGATGTAGAATATACATATAGCGGGAATATAATGGTTAATTTTACTAAAATTCAAGATCAATATTACTTTCAAGGATTAAATTATAGTGAAGGATGTAAACTTCGTTTAGATAATAATAATAATTTATGGATTACGACAAAAAGTGATGGAATAAGAATTCTAAAAAATAATGGAGATCTATATGATAATAATATTGGATCAATAACAGTAAGTAATCATGGTATATTATCAAATATAATCTATGATATTGTTTTTGATGATTATGGGAATGCTTATGTAGCAACTGAAAAAGGGATTTCAATACTAGAGACTTCTTTTAATGAAAGAATTAATAATAATAATATTGGAGTTAGTCCTAATCCATTTATAGTAGGTGAAAATACAGAGATAACTCTTAGTAATATAACAAATGATGCAGTTGTTAAAATTATTAATTTAAATGGTTATATTTTAAAAACTTTTAATATGGAAAATTATAATAGAACAATCAATTGGGATGGAAAATCTGATGATGGAGGAAAAATTCCCACAGGAGTATATTTATTAACTTCATATGATAAAGGTTATGGTTCTAAAACAACTAAAATAGCTATTATTAATAAATGATAATCAAAAAAACTATATTATTATTATGTGTATCCTATGTTTTTTTACATGAGATAGATGATAATCCAAAATGGAAACAATATTACAGGGGAAGCTATATAGTTGATGAGAATCATGATAGCGGATTAGGTATTTATTATAGATTAAATAGAAAAACAGAATATACATTTAGAGATATTAGAGCTTATTTACATTTTATTAAGGATTATCAGTATAAGAAAATAAGATATAAGACTAGTAATAAATTTATAGATTTCAGTAGATTTTATAATTATTCAACAATTTCTATTGATCAGAATTCAAAAATAGTAGTTGATATTAGATATCATGGTAATCAAGGTATAGGTTTTTTTGTTATAGAATCTTATATTAGG
>CAYVBB010000115.1:0-4712 GCA_964448515.1 uncultured bacterium
CTAATAAATTAAAAAAAGCATTTAATTTAAATATTGAAGTTAAAGAGCATAATGATGAATTGATTTTTCTTAGAAAAATAAAAAGTGGTGGAGCAAATAAAAGTTATGGGATACAAGTTGCTGAAATGGCCGGTTTGCCTAGAGATGTTATCAATAGATCCAAAGAATTGTTATTAAAATTTAGTAAAGATAAAATAATCAGTAACTCTAACAAAGATTTAGATAATGATAAAAGTCAATTAAATCTTTTTAAAATTGAGAGTAAAATGATTAATAAATTGAAATCAATTAATCTTAATAAAATATCCCCTATAGAATCATTAAATTTATTAAATGATTTAAAAGAAGAATTTAGTGATGATTAAATTTTATTTAATTATTATTTTTTTATCAGTTTTATTAAGCAATAACAATCAAAGCAATTCTATTTATTTTTTTTCAAAAAATGCACGTACTCTTTCAATCTCTAGTATACATTCCATTTCGAATGATATAAATGGATTATTTTATCAGCCAATAAGTAATCAAAAAAATATAAGTGGAAATAGCTATTTATCATATTCTAAAATTTATAATAACCAATTTAGTGTTTTACAATTAGGATATTCTTTGAAAAGTAATGGTAAAAGGAATATAAGTATAGGATTTATAAAAAGAGATATTCATAATTTATATGATACAAGTAATGCTTGGAATTATAATCAATATATAATTCCAGATTTAAATAATATTGATTATGAAAATATTTCAAGTTTATTATATGAAGATATTGGTTTTGTTATTAGCTATAATAAATATCAGAAAAATAAAATAATAAATTTAAAATTCAAACCCTACTATAATAAAATTCAATCAAATGAATCTTTTGGTATTGATATTGATTTAATGTATAGTATAATTATCAATAATTATAATTTAATTTTAGGAGTTGAAAATTTAATTTCTGAAAAAAAATGGAATAGTGGTATTTATGAAAGAAATAATTTGAAATATTTTTTTAGTAACTCAATAAAAATAAATCAGATAACTTTTTTCTCTGAATTGAATAATCTAGATTCAAAAAAAATTGCATTAGAATATAATTTTAATAGTATTTTTTATATTCGACTTGGTTATGATAGTAAAAATAAACAAACACTAGGGTTTGGATTATCTTCTGCATTATTTGATATAAACTATGCATATTTTAATTCTGAATTTAATTTAGGTTCATCTAGCCAAATAAGTATTTTGTTTAGAGCTAATTAAATTTATTATTCATTGTTTAATTAATGCATAAGGTTGTAATATTCTTGACTGTAAACTTATAAGGAGTAGATGTGATGATTGCCAGTATGACTGGATATGGAAAAGCTGATAAAAAAAATAAAAATTATTTCGTTAATGTTGAAATAAAATCAGTAAATAATAGATTTTTTGATCCTATTTTAAAATTACATTCTTCTTTGAAAGAATTTGAGCAATCTATAATTAATTTGCTTAAAAAAGAGTGTGAAAGAGGAAGGGTTTTTTTAAATATTACAATTGAAAGTAATTCTAATAAGAGTCATTTTAAATTAAATAAGAATCTACTTAAATCATATCTTAAAATTTTAAAAGATATTGATAAAGAAACAAGTAATAATGAAATTATGTCTTCAATTGAATTGATGAAACTCCCTGATTTATTAGAAAATGTCAATATTTATGATAAAAGTCCTAGTATAAAAAAGATTATTCTAGATACAGTAAAATTAGCTGTTAAAGATTTGAACAATTTTAGAAAACACGAAGGAAATAATTTATTAAATGAAATTAATAAGCATGTAAAAAAAATAGAATCCGTATTTAAAAGGATAGAAAAAAGGTCAATAAAAAATACACAAAAAGAACTTGTTAATTATAAAAAAAAGATTAAAAATTATATGCCTAATTTTTCCAAATTAGATGATGAACGTTTATATCAGGAAATAGGTATCATTATTGAAAAAAAAGATATAAATGAAGAAATAGTAAGGTTTAAAAGTCATATGGATTTGTTTTATTTATATTTAAGAAGTAAAAGAAATGAAGGTAAGAAGAAGAATTTTTTACTACAAGAGATGAATAGAGAAATAAATACAATTGGATCAAAATCTGATGATACTAAAGTAAAACATTATGTTGTTGATATTAAAAATAACTTAGAGAAACTAAGAGAACAGGTGCAAAATATATTATGAGTAACAAAAAAGGTAAATTAGTTATACTATCTGCTCCATCAGGTGCAGGAAAAACTACTATTTGTAAGAATCTTTTAAATATGAATAAAGATTGGCAATATTCAATTTCAGCTACAACAAGGCCAATGAGAGAAAATGAAATTGATGGTAAAGATTATTATTTTTTATCAAAGGAAAAATTTGAACATAAAGAGAAATTTGGTGAATTCATTGAATGTGAATGGGTACATGGTAATAGATATGGAACTCCTGTTCAACCGTTAGAAGATGCTCTAGATAATGGGGATGTCTTTTTATTAGATATCGATGTAAAAGGAGCCATGAGTTTAATAGAAGATTTTGGAGAAGATTGTCTATCTGTTTTTATTGAACCTCCTGGTATAAATATTCAGGAGAAATTAGACAGTTTAAATGAAAGGTTATTAAATAGAGGTGGTTCTAATGAAACATTAATAAAACAAAGACTTAAAAGATTTGAATTAGAGTTGAGTTATAAAGAAAAGATTAAGTTAATATTACCATCTAGTTTAAGCTTTATTAATGAAGACTTAGAAGAAACTACAAATGAAATTAATAAAAATATAAAGGAGAATCTAAAATGAATGTAGAAGCAGTATCATTTAAAAATTTTTATAAAAATAAAGAAAATATTTATAAAAATATTATGTTAGTATCAAAAAGAGCAAGACAAATAATAGATCAAAGATTTATGGAGATGGAAACATTATTAAATATCGAAGATACAGAGCAGTTAAATGAGATAGATAGTGATATAATTGGTAAACCAAAATCTATTTCTATAGCTATGGATGAATTATTAGATAATGATCTTGAATATTCAACATTCTCAGATGAGAATGAAGAAAATGAAGAATGAAATAGAAAAATATTTACTTCAGTATCAAGATATATATAATTCTAAAATATATGTTAATGATAATATAGAAAATCATGTTGCTAGTAACATTCCAATTACTAATGATTTTTTTTCAATAGAATTATTAGGTAATAATAATTCAGATATTGTTTTTGTAGAAGATTTTATATTATTAGATGAATCTAGTTTAAATTTTAACATGAAGAAAGCAATTGGTTTGTTTCAGAATATTTTAAAAGCTATTAATTTAAAATATAATGATATTCAGATTATTAGAATTAAAAGATATGTTGATTCAGACATTGATGATTTTATTAAGAGTTCTTTTGAAAATAAAATAAATGAAAATAACAAAAAACTAATAGTATCCTTAGGATCAAGTTTTTTGAAAAAAAATAAAAAAATAAAAGAGTTAAGGAATAATAAGTATAATTATAATAAATTGGATTTATTATATACATATCATCCTAAAGATTTAGTTGAAAATGAAAATTTGAAGAAATATGCATGGGATGATTTTAAATTTATAAGAGATAAATATCTATATGGAAAATAAAAAAAAATTAAAGGATAATATTGCCAAAATGAGTCCTCATTCTATTGAGTCTGAACAAGCTGTGTTAGGATGTATGTTGATTAATCAAGAATCTGTATCTAAAGCAATACAAGAGTTAACTTCAAATAGTTTTTATGATAAATCAAATGCTATAATTTTTGAAAATATGCAAAAATTATTTAATGATAATAAGAATATTGATTATGTAAGTTTAGGAAATCAATTAGAAAAAAATAAACAATTAGAATCTGTAGGTGGTTATCATTATTTGACTGGATTAACAAATGGTGCTCCATCAGCTCATAGTGTTGATAATTATGCTAAAATAGTTAAAGAAAAAGAAATTTTAAGAAGAATTATTTCAGTTGCAGTTAATATAACAGATGAAGCATATGATAGTAAAGAAGATGCAAATAATATTTTAGATAAAGCAGAACAAATTTTATTTGATATATCTAAAGATGTCCAAAAAGGAAGATTTATGGAAATAGAACCTATTTTACATGAAGTGTTAGATTCATGGGGGAATAGAAAATCGGGGGTATTAACTGGAGTTCCATCAGGATTTTATGATTTGGATAATCTATTAACAGGGTTTCAAGATAGTGACTTTATTGTTTTAGCTGGAAGACCATCAATGGGTAAAACAGCCTTAGCTTTAAATTTTTCAAGAAATGCAGCAATAGATCATAATGTAAAAATAGGTTTTTTTAGTTTAGAAATGTCCTCTAAACAGCTTGTAGAAAGACTTATAACTTCGGAATCAAAAATTGATAGTCATTTAGTTAGAACAGGTAAATTACCTAAACATGAATGGAAAAAATTATCTAATTCAGCTAATAACTTATCAGAAACATCATTATTTATTGATGATACACCAGACCTTAATATTATGGAATTAAGAGCAAAGGCTCGTCAATTAAAGGCTGAAAAAGATATTGATATTATTTTTATTGATTATATACAGCTATTACATGCTCCTAATCATGAAAGTAGACAACAAGAAATTTCATATATTTCTCGTTCATTGAAGGCCTTAGCCAAAGAATTAAATATTCCTGTAGTTGCTTTATCTCAA
>CAYVBB010000116.1:0-4618 GCA_964448515.1 uncultured bacterium
AATCATTTAATATTGAAAAATTTAAAACTATTAAAAAAAAATTAATTGGCATTAAGGGACAATATTTAATGTTTGATGATAATCATGTTTTAAACGTAAGAAAATATACTGGATATAATTTTACAATTAAGATACTTTAAGCTGTTTTATTATAATAAGTAATTTTTGGTTTTGATTTTCCCCTAACTGTATCACAAGTAATTGTACATGATTTAACATTATTTTTTAATGGGATTTCATACATAATATTAATCATAATTTTTTCTAATATTGATCTCAATGCTCTTGCTCCGGTATTTCTTTCTAAAGCTAGCTTTATAATTTCATTGATTGCATTATTTGTGAAATTTAGTTCAACATTATCAATTTCTAGTAAATATTTAAATTGCTTTATGATTGAATTTTTTGGTTCTAAAAGAATTGCTTTCATTAATTCTATCGTAAGATTTTCAAGGCATGATATTATTGGTAATCGTCCAATTAATTCTGGAATAAATCCATATTTAACAATATCTTCTGGTTTAATAAAGTTGAGAAATTCATTTTTTATAAGTTTATTTTTCTTTTTTCTATTAAAACCAATTTCACCACCTTCTAATCGATTATTAATAATTTTCGATACTCCATCAAATGTTCCACCACATATAAATAATATGTTAGTAGTGTCTATTTTAACAAGAGGTTGTTCCGGATGTTTTCTACCACCTTTTGGAGGTATGCTTGCAATAGTCCCTTCTAATATTTTTAACAATGATTGTTGTACTCCTTCACCAGAAACATCTCTTGTTATAGATTGATTTGCATTCTTTTTTGTTATTTTATCAATTTCATCAATGTAGATAATTCCCTTTTGAGTTTTTTCAATATCATAGTTTGATTCGTGATATAATCGTACTAAAATATTCTCAACATCTTCGCCAACATATCCTGCTTCAGTTAAAACAGTTGCATCAACTATAACAAATGGTACATTAAGAATATTCGCTAATGATTTTGCAAGAAGTGTTTTGCCTGTACCTGTTGACCCAACTAAAAGAATATTGCTTTTATCAATATGTATTGAATTTTTTTTAGTAAAATTTTCAAGTCTTTTATAATGATTATATACTGCTACTGAGACAATTTTTTTTGCATTATCTTGCCCCACTACATATTTATCCAATTGTTTTTTAATTTCATGTGGTTTTTTTATAATAAAATCAAAATTATTTTGAGAGTTGATTAACTTAAAAGATTTATCTATACAAAAATTGCAAATATGGCAATCTTGACCTTCAATTAACAATTCATAATTATTATAATCTGATTGACAGAAAGAGCAAATAATCTTTGAATCTAAAGGATTTTTTTTACTCATAAGTATTTATTGAGGCTTAATTATTTTATCAATGATTCCGTATTCAAGAGCTTTTTCAGCTGACATAAAGTGATCTCTATTAGTATCAGATTCAATCTTTTTAATTGTTTGTCCTGTATTTTTACTTAAAATTTTATTTAGTTTATCACGTAAAAATAAAATTTCTTTTGTATGAATTTCTATATCTGAAGCCTGCCCTTGCGCACCTCCTAGTGGTTGATGTATCATTACTCTAGAATTTTCAAGAGCCATTCGTTTACCTTTAGTCCCCATACTTAATAATATAGCTGCCATGCTAGCTGCTTGTCCCATACATATTGTAGATATTTTTGGCTTTATATAATTCATTGTATCTAAAATAGCAAAACCTGAGGTGATTAATCCACCAGGGGAGTTAATATACATATATATATCTTTATCAGGATTATCTGCTTCTAAAAAAAGAAGCTGTGCTATTACTGTACTGCTTACTGTATCATTTATTGATGAGCCTAAGAATATAATTCTTTCTTTTAATAGCCTGGAATATATATCAAATGCTCTTTCACCATTTGCAGTTTGTTCAACAACCATTGGAATTAAACTATTTATATTCTTTTTATCCATGTCAATCCTTTTATTTTTTCTTTCTTAATTTATCAGTTGAATTTTCTTTAATGTTATTTATAAAGTAACTTTCTAAGCTTGAATATAATTTTTGATTTAATAGGTCCTCTTTTAATTTTTGTTTATTATTATTATCTAAATAATATTTTTTGATTTCTTTTTTATAATTAGGATTCTTCTTGATTTGGTCTTCAATAAAAAGATTTAAATCTTTATCTGAAATATTAATTTTTTCATCTTTAAACAAAACATCTCTTATCAGTATCCATTTAACTGAGTTTTCTGAGTTTTTATTTAATGTATCAGAAATTTTAGTTTCATCAAATTCTTGATTCATTTGTTGATATTGTTTTTTATATTCCTCAATTAAATAATTTTTATAATTATCAATCATTGATTTGGGAGCATCTAGTTTTGTTTTATCAACAAAATAATCTACAATTTTGTTATGATATTGTTTTTTGTTTTCTAAATCTAAATCATTTTGAATTTTATCCAAAAGGTTTGTTTTTAATTCTTTTAAGCTTTTTATTTTTGGATCGACTAATTTTAAAAAATTGTCATCTAATGTAGGTAGAATTTGTTCTTCAATATTATTGATTTTAACAAGATAATTTACAGGTCGGGTATCTTGCTCAATTTTAACCCTTATTTCACTCCCAATTTTTTTACCTATAAATTTTTCTGCTATTTTACCTGCAAATAGACCTTCTCCAATTTTAACAAAATGATTTTTCAGAAGGCTTCCATCTATAATATCTCCTTTATCATCTAGTTTATTGAAATCTCCATAAATAAAATTACCTAATTTAATAGGTCCTTTTACAGATTGTGTTTTAGCGTGCTTTGTTTGTAAATCCAAGAGTGCATCATTTACATCTTTATCACCAGCATTATATTTCTCAGTTTTTATGGTTACCTTTTTTTTGAAATTAGGAAGTTTAAAGTCTGGCTTAACTTCAAAAGTAATTTCTAAATCCAAATTAGTCATTTCTTTGAAATTTGCTTTTGTAACTTGACCTTGATTAATTGGAGTTAACTTGAGTTCCCTTAATGCTTTTTGATAATATTTATTAATTGAGGTATCTAAAAATTTAGCTTCAATAGAAGCAGTATAATTTTTTTTAAATAATGTTAAAGCTTGACCAAATACTTTCCCTTTTCTACCTCCAGGAGGTGTGTAGTTGGATTTAAAATTATTAAATTCTGATTCATAATCTGATTTGAGATTATCCCATTTTACAAAAATTTCTAATTGCCTTGTATATTCATTAATATTTTTTATGTTTAATTTCATATTTTTAAATATAATTAATTGGTTATAAGTTATAATTAATTTTATGGGAAAAGAAACTCTATATAATAAAAAAAGTAAATTAGAATTAAAAAAGAATATAAAAGATGAACAATATTCTCGCCAAACAATTTCATTTTATAAATATCTTTCATTAAATAACTTAGATCAGTTAAGAGATAAAATATATAAATCTTGGGATAGCTTAAATATTTTAGGTCGTGTATATGTATCTAAAGAAGGAATTAATGCTCAAATTAGTATTCCTGATAATAATATAAATTCTTTTAAAGATGAATTGAAATCTGAGTTTAATTTTGGTGATTTGATATTTAAAACAGCTCTTGAAGAAGGGACTTCATTCTATAAATTAGTAGTTAAAATTAAAGATGAAATTGTTGCATATAATATTCCTAAACAAGAATATAATATGAATAATGTAGGTAAGCATTTAGATTATAAAGAATTTAATAAATCAATTGATGAAGGTGCTATTGTATTAGATATGAGAAATTATTATGAAGGTGAAATAGGAAAATTTGAAAGTGCAATTATTCCTGATATAGAGAGATCTCAAGAATTGCTCCCTGAAGTTAAAAAATTATTAGATAAACATAAAAAAGATAAAATATTACTCTATTGTACTGGTGGCATTAGATGTGAAAAAGCTAGTTCATATTTAATCTATCATGGTTTTTCAGATGTTAATCAATTAAATGGAGGAATTATTCAATATGCAAATGATATTAAAAAAAATAACGTACAATCAAAATTTATAGGTAAAAATTTTGTATTTGATGATAGGATGTCTGAATCTGTTACTGAGCATGTTATTGGTAAATGTCATATTTGCTTAAAACCATCAGATTCACATACAAATTGTGCGAATGAACACTGCCATATTCTATTTATACAATGTGATCATTGTAGAGAAGAATTTCAAAATTGCTGTTCAAAACACTGCTCAAAATTTATATTATTACCAAAAGAAAAAAGAAGAGTGATGTTTAAAAATGGTGAGATAAAATTTAATGCTCAGAAATCTCAAAAGATTAAGCCAAGATTAAAGGATATTAATCAAAATTAATTTTATTCTAATTTTTAATTTTTATTTTTGTTTAAATGGAAAATAAACATATATTAAAACCCTTTTAAATAATTTTATTATCAAAGGGAAGTTATTGATATGAATCACATCAGAAATTAATAACTTGTTTTAAGTTTAGAAAAGATTTTGAAGTCTATAAGACAACACAGGGGGAAGCATGAAAAGTTTTTTATTAATATTTTTATCAACAATAACGTTTTTGTTTTCGGTAGATGTCCCAATTCAAATATCATCATCTGTAGATATTAGAGGG
>CAYVBB010000117.1:0-4554 GCA_964448515.1 uncultured bacterium
CAGCAGCTAAAAAGAAAAAAAGAAAAACTTAACTAGATGCACTTTCATATATTTTTAATCCACGATTCCAAATAACAGTGGTTAAAAATAAAAAAAATATTGCAATAAAAAATTGTAGAAAAATTAATTGGATGTTTGGACCAAACAATAACATTCTTGATGGAACAGAAGAAATTAATGCCATTGGGAAAATTGTAAATAATGACTTTCTAAACCACTTTTTATAAATAGAATCAGGCCTTTTAGAATACTTAGTTAATTCACCTGCTAACCAACCTGCATATGAAAAATTTCTAAACCAAAAGGATAAACATGAAATAATAAATTCAAATGAATAGAATATAAATGTACCAAAAAATATCGAAATCATATAAAAAATATAATTCAATAATATAATCTCACCTCCATGATAGATATATGCTAATCTTATTAATAAAGAAAATAATATAATAAATGAAACTAAGGCATTGGTCGTAACATATCTAAAAGAAATAAAAAACTGAGAATTAATAGGTTTTAATAATATAAAATCAAGGTCACCACTTTTTACTTTATCATTTATATCAAAAACATTTCCACCTAAAAAAAACACATATAATAAATCCGATATATATACAGTTAATAAAAATATAATTACTGCATCTTTATTGAAATCTCCTAGGGAATCTGTAAATTGAAAAATAATTTGAAAAAAGAAAAATAAAGAACCATAATAAATAATATCAATAAACATTTCAAAAATAAAATTCATTTTAAATTCCATATCTCTTGATAAGGTATTTCTAAAAAAAGCTAACCAAAGTCTAAAATATCTATTGACCAAATGCTTCATATTTTTTAATACCATTTTTATAAAATAATAAACTAATTATTGTCAAAATAAAACACCACATTAATGCATATAAAATATCATATTTCCAAATAGAAGGGATAGTTAACCCTGTTGCAATACTAACAGGCAAATCAACTAAATATGGAATTGGAGTCCAACTTATAATTGATAATACTTCCTCTGGGAATAATCTAATGGGAATATATTGTCCTGAAATCATTAACATTCCTAAATTATAAGCAACTACTATTGATCGAACTTCTCCAAACCAAAAAGCAAAACACACCATAATAAAATAAATACAATAAGACAGATAAATTGATATAAATAAAGAAAGTATAAATCCAAATAGACTAAACGGAATATTAAAAATCATAGTAGGGAATATTATAACGAAACATAAAATAAGAGTAGAGTATACTATATAATAAAGAGAATTAACTCCAATGAACATCATAAAATAATACCAAAAATATGAAATAGGTCTTATTAAATATTTACTCATTAACCCCTGTCTTATCTCAATTATCATCTGTGATGAAGTAATCCATGATGATTTTAGTTGACCCACAATAATTGATAAAAAAATAAAAATAATTAATTGCTCAAAAGTGTAGCCTGAACTTGACCCTTGCATAGCAATACTTGAGGTCTTATTTGATGAAAAAATTAAAGACCAAATTTGATATTCAATAAATAAACCAGATAATATAGCAAATAATCCTATTAATGCATTTGCCCTATATTCAAGAGCATGAACCCAATTAATTCTTAATATTGATAAATATTTTCCCAATTAATTATTTAATATATTTTTGAGGATTTTCAAAAAAACTTTTCATAGCATCATCAACAGGAATATCTTCAAATGTTATATTATTAGCCTTATAATTTTTTAATAAATCATTTAATAAATTCTGTAATTCATTTTCTGCTAAAATAGCTGTTAATATCTTATCATGAATACTAAAATTATACTTTCCCTTTATTAAATTTAATGATTTTAAATCAGGGAAATTGTTAAACTCAAATACTAGTTTTCTTTTTGGATTAATATTTTTAACTAAATCTCTAAAATTACCATCATATACAGATTTCCCTTTATTTAAAACAAAAACCCTCTTGCACATTTCTTGTATATCTTTTGAATAATGACTTGTAATAACAAAGGTTGTTTTGTGTTCTTTATTATAATACTTTACAAATTCTCTTATTTTAGATTGAGATATTACATCAAGACCTAATGTCGGCTCATCTAATAATATAATTTTTGGTCTATGTAGTAGGGCAGCTATAATTTCCATTTTCATCCGCTCACCTAATGATAATCGTCTTACTTGAACATTAAGTTTTTCTTTTACATCTAAATAATTAACCAATTCATTTAGAGTTTCATTATATTCTTTATCATTTAAATTATATATATGTTTATTTAACAAAAAAGATTCTGATGCTGGAATATCCCACCAAAGTTGATTTTTCTGGCCCATCACAACAGATATGTTACTTAAAAACTTATAATTTCTTTCCCATGGATTATATCCATCTATAACTACACTGCCCTTATTAGGGTAAAGCAATCCAACCATAAGCTTAATTAATGTGGTTTTTCCAGCACCATTTTCACCAAGAATTCCAATTATTTCACCCTCATTAATTTCTAAATTAATATTATCAAGGGCAGTAAAAATTTGATATTCACGATTAAAAAAAGATTTAAAAGCACCTTTAAGACCTGCCGATCTTTTGAAAAGCTTAAAAGACTTTGTTAGACTATTTATTTTTATATACATTAATAAATTAAATTAAGAATACTCCTTTATAAATAAAAAGCTCCAATTTTAAATGGAGCTTTTTATTTTGCAAACTATATTAAAGAAGTTTATTTTAATAAAACTACTTTTTGAGTTTTAATATCATTGCCTGCCAAAATTTGAATATAATAAATTCCACTTGTATTATTTTGAGCATTCCATATTATATTATAGTCACCAGCATCTTGATATGAATTTTCGATAACACTAATTTGTCTACCTGTTACATCAAAAACAGTAATTTTAACAAGACCTGAATTTGTAATTGAATATTCAAGATTTGTTGTTGGATTAAATGGATTTGGATATGCTTTAGAAACAGATAGAGATGAAACTTCTTCTTCACTATTCATACCAAACTCTAAAGGATTAAAACCATCTCCTATTATCATATCAGATTCAAATTTAATTGTTTTATTTAGAGAATAATTTGTTTTCAAATCATTATCATAAAACTCAAAAAATAAATTATCCTGATTATCATTACTATAAACCATAAGCATAAATATATACTCATTTGTTAAAGGGAAATATTTTGGATTTACATAACCTCTAACATTTCCACTCTGATCATATGCAATTAACATATCCTCACTAGATATCTCTAGATTATCACAATTTAATGATGCAGTTATTGCACCATTAAATTCAAATTCATTATAATTAAAATCAAAAGAGTTATTAGTATTAAATTCATCTTCAATAATTCTTGATAAAGAATTTGGATAAAAGAAATCATGACTAGAAGCCACATTTAACAAATAAGCAGAAAATGGATTTAAAGCAGTGACACCTCCATACCACCCATAACCTGCATAATATTGAGAGAAAGTTGCTTGACTTTTAATAAAATCTCCCTCTTCCGCATTAAAATTCAAAGCTGTATTTGTAGCTAAGGATGTATTTGGAACATAACCTATCCAATTCCATCCTGTATCCAAAGATATTAAATAATCTGAAGGAGAAACACTGGAACCATCATATGTCCAATTATAATTACTTTGAATATTTAATTTATATCCCTTGCCAATATCGATTGATCCTACTCCACCATACCAACCATATCCATCATAATATTGAGAAAAGGTCGATTGATTTTTAAGGAAATCACCATCCTCTGCATTTGGAATAACAGAGTTTGGAGCCATATTTTCACTTAATACATTTGTAGAAATCCAGTTCCATCCTGCTCCTAAATCAATATCAACGGTCACACCTCCAGTTGAAGGGCAATCAGTATCAGAACATACTAAGTCTCCATTATCACCACAATCATACGATGGGCCACTTCCATTACATACACCACATGCATCTTCTACCGCTGTTGATCCACAGGCATTATCACATCCACCAACAACTGCATTACCTCCACATACACCAGCACAATCTTCTACCGCTGTTGATCCACAGGCATTATCACATCCACCAACAACTGCATCACCTCCACATACACCAGCACAATCTTCTACTGCAGTACCATCACATACACCTGCACAATCATAAACTCCACTAGAACAAGTACCATCGCCTGATTCAACACACATATCACTAGATCCTATATTATCAATGGTTGCAGCTGCTGAATCAGATAAAACAATTGCTGTTACTCCTGTTGGAGTACCAGATAAAGTCAAAGTAGTTAAAGTACCAGAACCAGTCGAAACAGTTGCACCTGTTAATGAAAACCCTACAACTGTTGTTCCACCAGCTGAAACTGAAAACCCTGCACTAACTGCATCGCCACCTGTAGCTCCAGAAATAGTTGCTCCTTCTATACTAAACTGAAAACCAGCTACTGCTTCAAGAAAATTATAGTATACAACGCCTGAAGCATCAACCCAAATACCATTTACATCTGTTGGTAAGTCAGTACAAACTAAATCTTCAGCACAAGATGAACCATCACCA
>CAYVBB010000118.1:0-4462 GCA_964448515.1 uncultured bacterium
TTTAGTGTTGATTATCAAACTGAAATTCAACCAATATTTGATAATAATTGTGGTTATTGTCATATTGGAGGTTCTCAAGGTGGTTTAAATTTATCTAATTATGAAAATACAATGTCAAGTGGTGTAGTGATTGCTGGTAATGCTGAAGCTAGTTCTTTGTATGATAGAATTACTAGGGAGGAGTCTGATCAAGGGAATATGCCTCCAACTGGTAGCTTGTATCAGACAAATATAGATTTAATCTCTCAATGGATTACTGAAGGTGCTTTATTCGAGGAGGTTTTAGATGTAGAAGGTTGTACTGATCAAAATGCTATTTCATGTAATGAAGAAATAGATACTATTTATTTTCCTGAATGTACAACTTGTTCTGATTCAGATCCCTGTGCTAATTATTATAATGAAAATGCAACAGTTGACAATGGAATGTGTATGTATAATGATGTTCCAAGTTATGATGAATTTATAATAACACAAATTGAAGGTGGTTATAATGTTGATTGGAGTGAATTTTCACCTCCTGTTGAAGTTCTTCAGTATACATTACAAAGATGTTTAGACCCTGATGGAGATACTGATGGAGATGGTGCTTATGAATATGAAAATTGTACAATGCTTATTCCTCCTATGTCATTTAATTTAAATACAATTTATGATGATTTAGATTCAGTTTATGAACTTGATGATTATTATGCAAAATATACTTTATATGTTCATTATCCTAACAATACATATTGGGGATCAGCAAATGCTTATTATTTATTAGAGTCAGAATCTAATCAATGCATAGCTGGTGATGTGAGTGGAGATGGTGTAATTAATGTTGTTGATGTTATATCATCAGTTAATCATATTATAGGTAATTCAATATTAGAAGGAGATAGTTTTTGTGCAGCTGATTTAAATAGTGATGGTATTGTAAATGTAACAGATATTATAAGTTTAATAAATATTATTTTATCTTAAATTCAAATAAAAGGAGTAATAAATGAAGTGTGAAAATTGGAGTTGTTGGAAAGATTGTATAGAATTAGCTTTAAAAGTTATTTTTGTAGGTGTTTTTACATGGGGTGTAATGAGTGCAGTTTGTTGTATGAGTTCTTGTAGTTCAAAGGCTTCTTGTTGTAAAACAACAGCTGTTGAATCAGGAAAACCATGTAGTTCTGGTAAATAAAGGAGAAATTATGAAAAAATATTTTCTATCGTTAGTATTGATTTTTAGTATGGGTATGTTTTTTAGTTCTTGCTCAACATCTTGTTTAGGTGGTTGTTCGGCATCTTCTTGTTCAAAAACAAGTTGTTGTAGTAAAGATACTAAAACATGTGATAAAGAGTGTACAAAATCATGTTGTTCTAAAAAGGAAAAGAAAGAAGGTTAAGTTTATGTTTAGATTTTTATATGTAATTATTTTCTTTTCATTTTCTTTTAATTATGGAGTTGGTGATATTGTATCAGTTTCTGATCAAAATGTAGTAAAAGAAACATGTTATCCAGGAAATGGATATCAAGTTGGTGATGATTGGAAATTAGCAGATTGGAATGGTTCATTAAATGGTGGAAATTATAATGTAATTTTTATTGATATGTCAGCTACTTGGTGACCTGGTTGTTATCAAGCACTATCAGGCCCGGCGGGCGAAGTGCACCATGATTTTGAAGATAATGATTATGTTAAGTTTTTGGGAGCTTTATCTGATTTAAATCAACCATATTCTTGTACTCAATGGGGGAATACACCAGATGGCGGATATTCTCAAATAGTTCATGATACAAGCTCTGGTATTTATAATATGTTTGGTAATGGCTATGTGCCAATGACTGTATGGCTTGATCATAATATGAGAGTTTTTGATGCGATGAATTCAGCAGGTAGTTGGTCAATATCTTCGAGAATTAATGAAATGTTAGAAAGCTGTGGAGAATGTAATATTGACGGTACAATAATTGAGGATTTAAGCTCAAACAATGATTCTTATCAAGGGTATTGTTGTGAAGAATTTGGTGGTACTTATTATGAATTTAGCAATAGTGCAGATAACTATTGTCAAGGTTCTGATGCAACATGGGTATCTTTATGCTCATCTTGTACAGGTACAACAGATACTGATAATGATGGATTGGCTGATGAATGTGATGATTGTCTTAATATGCTTGGTGATGTCAATGATGATATGATGATTGATGTTTTAGACTTAGTCAGCGTAGTTAATATTATATTAGCTGTGACTACTGATGCTTCTGAATGTATGTTAACTGATTCTGATTTAAATAATGATGATATTATTAATATCCAAGATATTATCTTGATTATTAATTCAATTTTGAATGTTCAAATTGATTTTAATAAATATCAAATTGATTAATAAAATATTATTTTCATTATTTTATAATTTAAAAGGGACTCTTGTAGTCCCTTTTTTTATATATGAATAATAAGTTTAATATATCAATTATAGGGGCAGGTGTTGTTGGCCTTTCAATTGCTGAAAGATTAAGTAAAAAGTATAAAAATATAATCCTATTTGATAAAGAATCAACCTTTGGTCAGCATGTTTCAAGTAGAAATAGTGAGGTTGTTCATTCAGGCTTTTATTATCCTCCAAATTCTCTGAAATCAAAACTTTGTATCGATGGAAATCGTAAAATGTATAATTTTTCAGATAAATATAATATTAAATATAATAATTGCGGTAAAATGATTGTTATAAACAATCAAAATGAAGATGCAGAACTTTATACTATTTATAATAATGCTAAAAAATATGGTTTATCTGGATTAAAAATTTTAAATCAGAATGAAGCAAAAAAAATAGAGGAGAGGGTTAGATGTATAAAAGCTCTATGGATTCCTTCTACTGGAATTGTTGATTCACATGGAGTAATGTCAAAATTAGAGAATTTATCAATATTAAATGGAGTTGATTTTGCTTATAATTATTCTTTAAATAATATAAATCTTCATAAAGGTTTATATGAGTTGTCATTTAATAATAATGAATTAATTTATTCAGATATTGTTATTAATGCTGCAGGTCTCGGGAGTAATAATATTTCTAGAATGTTAAATTTAAATAACTATGATATTCAATATTTTAAAGGTGATTATTATAAATCAAATATTAGAAATCTAAATTGTCTAATATATCCAGTTCCTAAAAAAACATCTTTAGGAATGCATACTGTATTATCTTTAAATGGTGATGTTTCATTTGGTCCTAATTATTATAAAGTTAATAATGTTGATTATTCTATTGATAATAAATATGAGACACAATATCTTAATAGTTTTAAAAAACTATTAGATGATAATAGTGTAAAATTAACTCCTGATTTTTCTGGGATTAGACCAAAAATTAAAAATAATGGAAATTTTAGTGATTTTATAATTAAGAATGAAAAAGACCAAGGATTTAATAATTTTATTAACTTAATTGGCATAGATTCCCCTGGCTTAACATCAAGCTTATCTATCGCAGAATATGTAGAATATTTAATTAACTTCTAACTTAAATAATCTATTATTATCGTAGATATCTGTTTTGGAATTTCAAGTGGAAATAGATGAGAACATTTATTTATAGTTTTAATTTGAATATTTTTATTATTTATGCTCTTTATTTTTCTTTCTGCTGATTTAAAAAATGTATTGGACTCTTTGGCTCTGATTATTAGTGTAGGAGTATCAATATTTTTAATATTTTTCCATATATAGTTATCTTCACTAATTCCAGTTTTATATATTTTATATTCCCATTGCTTTGGAAATGTGATTCTTAATGATCTGTCTTTGTTTATTTTAGTTATAGAATTTATATAAATCTTTAAATTTTCATCACTAATATACTTGAATACATTTTTTCTTCTATATGATTTAAATATTGAATCATAGTTATCATAGTTCATTTTTCTATTTAGGGTTTTTTTTGATAAAGGGTGGAAATAATCATCTAATCTTGTAAGTTTTATTAATTTCCAAAATAGAATGAATTGTGGAATAAATAAGGTTGGATCTAATAATATTATTTTAGAAAATAAATTTGGATGGCTAATTACTGATCTTAATATTAAATTCCCTCCTATAGAATGTCCAATACCTATATTGGTTTCATTTTTTTTTAGCACTTTAATAAAGTTTCTATGGAAAGGATCCCAGTTTTTTAAATTGTTTATATCAATATTATTAGAAACTAAATTAAAATGATTGATATAATATGATTTTTGTATTGTAGTAAATAATGGTGAATATGCATTTGAAGGATATCCATTTGCATGAATAAAATAGATATTATTTTTATTTATCATTAATTATTATTAAAATTTTTATTAAACTAATTTTATAAGTTATGAAATGCTGATTAAATTATACCTATAGTTTTTATTCAAATTGCACCCGTAGCTCAACTGGATAGAGCACTTGACTACGGATCAAGAGGTTGTAGGTTCGAATCCTACCGGGTGTAC
>CAYVBB010000119.1:0-4374 GCA_964448515.1 uncultured bacterium
TCCAGTTGTTGATATTCCATAAGTACTATCATATTTTTTTCTAATATTTTCAGACATTAATGATGCAACCTCCTTACTTACTGCACCATATTTTTCTATTATATTTCTATCAATACTCAACTCATCAATTTTTATTTGATTACTATACGCAATAATCCCACCTTTAAAATATTTGGAACTTCTAGGAACATCTGTTATGATTTTTGCCAAATACCCACCGGTACATGATTCAGCAACAGATAATGTATTTCTATCTTTTATAAGCATATTCCCTACGACTTCATTCAATTTATCATTATCGTAGCCATAAATATATTTAGATATTTTTGATTCAATTAAATTTTTAAACTTCAAAAAATCTTCTATTGAAACACTATTATTAACCACACTTAATCTAATCTTTACTCCTGAATATTCTGGTAAAAATGAGACTTTAATATTATCTATATATTTATCAATAATCTGCTTTAGCTTGCTATATAGTGAACTCTCATAAATTCCAGAAGTTAAAATTGTTATTGTTGTATTATCTTTTTTAAATAAAGGATCTATATAATTTGGTAATATTTGATTAACTAATATATTTTTCATTTCCAAAGGTACTCCTGGAAGAATAAAAAAAGAGATGCCTTTATATTTAAAATGCATAGATAATGCTGTTCCAATATCATTAATAACTGGTTCACTTATATCTAAAATTTCAGATTGAGATTTTAAATTATCTATTTTTTTGTCTGAATATACTTTTAATAATTTTTTATAATGCTGCTTGCAAATTTTTAATTTACAATTAAAATATTTACACAATACTTTTTTTGTTAAATCATCATGAGTGGGACCTAAGCCACCCGTTAAAAAAATATAGCTTATATTTCTATCTATTAAGTAATCTAGATTATCTGAAATTGAGTCTAAGTCATCTCCGACTATACATATATTAGAAACATCTAAATCTTTATATATTTTTAATTTTGAAGCTATAAAATTAGAATTAGTGTCAATGGTATATCCACTTATCAATTCATCTCCAATAGTAATAATACCAACGTTCATAAAAATAAAATACTATTTAATATTATTGCTGTAAATAATCCTGCTAACATATCATCAGCAAGAATACCAATTCCATATTTTAAATTTTGAACATTATATATTATTGATGGCTTAAGTATATCAAAAACTCTAAATATAATAAATGCTAATAAATAAAAAGATAACTGCTTAGGTAACATAAACAATGAAATAAACATTCCGATAACCTCATCTATTACAATATAAGATGGATCTTCTATATCAGATTGGATTGAATGGATAAAACAAAGTAATAAAGATAAAAATAATAAAATTAAAATAATCGATAACTGGACAAATAAATTAGTGGGTATAAAAAACCACAATAACATTGCAAAAATACTAGCAACAGTTCCTGGCGAAAATCTAATATACCCAACAAAAAATAAAGTAATAATACTCTTATAAAGAAATTTCATTTTTTAGCTGGAAATATATAAGCAAAAGCTGAAAACCAAGATAACAATACTGAGAATAAAACCATATAATATAAATATTGATTATCAACAATATAACTAGGTTCTATGATATGTAAAATTAAAATTAAATGGATAATAATAATTTGAATTAATGTTTTTCTTTTAGCAATAATACTTGTATTAAACGTAGAAGATACGCTTGACCTATAATATCTTAATATTGTCACTAAAATATCCCTTAAAATAATTAAAAAAACCATCCAAAAAGGTATTATACTAGGATACAATATTGATAAAACTATAAATGATGATATTGCTAAGAATTTATCTGATATAGGATCTATGTTTTTTCCGAAATTTGAAACAAAATCATACTTTCTTGCAATATACCCATCGAGAAAATCACTTAATGAAGCAAGAAAGAATATTTTTAGAGAAATCAATTTAAAAAACAATGTATTTTGCAACATTGCAATTGTAAATATGGGTGTTAATACAATTCGTAATAAAGATAAATAATTAGGAATATATCTATATTTAAAAAACACTAAATTTCTACCCTATCATTTATTGAATGCGATAAAGTAACTTCATCAACAAACTCTAAACTGGTACCAACTGGAACGCCCCTTGCAAGACGAGAAACTTTGATATTTTCCTTTTTAATAATATCTGATAAATATATTGTAGTTATATCTCCATCATGAGATGGCTCGATAGCTATAACAACCTCATTGATAGTTGTTAAACGCTGAGATAACATATTAATATTTAATTTTTCTGGCGTTATTCCATCAAAGGGAGATATAAGGCCACCTAAAACATGATAAAGGCCTTTAAAACCTGATTTCTCTATTAAAAAAACATCCGTAGGGTCTTTAACAATACAGAGTAAATCTTTTATTCTATTTTCATTATTACATATATGACATACATCCTCAGTAAAACAATTACAAATTTTACAAGTAGAAATTGAATCCTTTAAATTAACTAAAGCATTTGAGAACTCTACCGTTTCTTCTTTACTTGAATTAAGGATATAAATTGAAAGCCTTTCAGCAGTTTTCTTTCCAATTCCAGGAAGTTTTGAAAATCTTAATATTAATTCTTTTAAAGTATTAGGATATACACTCATTAAAAACCAGGGATATTTGGCATACCACCAGTTACAGATTTCATTTTTTCAGCAGATTCTTTTTCTGCATTATCAAATGCATTTTTCATTGCAGCTAAAATCAAATCCTCTACCATATCTTTATCTTCAGATAATACACTATCATCTACGAAGACAGATTGAGGTTCTTTTTTTCCATTAACAACAATCTTAACAATTCCACCACCTGACTGACCTTCAATTTTTAAATTTTCCAGCTCTTCCTGAACTCTCTTCATATCCTTTTGCATTTTTTGTGCTTGTTTATATATATTTGACATTCCTTTAAACATAAATACTCCCTTACTTTATTAATTCTCCTTCAAATTCATTTAATACATCCATAAATAATGGGTGATCCTTATCGATAGAATCTTTTTTTTGAACTAATTCAATTTTTTGTGAATTTTCATTTTTTTTTAATAATAATTCTAACGATAAATTAACATTAAAATATTTGTTAATACTATCTTCAATTAAACTAATATCATTCAATAAATTCTTAAACATAAATTCATTTAGCTCACAAACTTGAATAATTATCTTTTTTGAAGTTAACTCTTTAATTTCAACTTTTTCTAAGGAATGAATAATGTTACTTTTAGTTAATGATGATAAAATATTACTCCACTCATCAGAAACATGCTTAATAGTTAATTCCTTATCAATTTTATCTTCTCCTTTATTTTTTATTAAATCTTTATCAATCTTATCTCTATCTATTTCTTTTTTTTTAATTTTTTCAGAATTTTTATATAGATCCACAGATTCAATATGACTTTTTTCATTCAAAATATCCTTAGAAATATTTTCTTCAATATCATTTAAATTTTTATCAACTATTTGATTTTTTTTTGATTTTTTTTTATTATCAATTAATTCTTTTTTATTAGAATCTTTCTGAAAAATATTATTTTTTTTTATGTTAGAAAAAAATTTATTAATATCTACTGATTTATCTAGATATGAAAGTTTTAATAATAAACTTTCCATAGCAATTCTTGGTTGAGAAATTTGTCTTAAAGATGACTGAAATTTCAAACAAACTTCCATAATTCTCAATAAATCAATTTCTTCAAGCTCAATATTATGAGAAGAATATTTTTTATAAAAATCAGTATATTTTTGGCTTTCTTTTAATGAATTAGCCAAAATACATTTATTAAGAAATTTATTTAATCCATCAATAAAATCATATAGTGAAATTCCAGATGCTATTATTTCATCAAATAACTGAAATAATTCTGCGCTATTTCTTGAAGATACTAAGGATAAAATTTTAAAATAATTTTGATCTAAAACAAGGCCTAAAGGAGAAGATATTTTATCAATTGTAATATTATTATCACAAATACAAATCATTTGGTCTAAAACACTTAATGCATCTCTCATACTTCCATCTGATTTTTCTGATATTTTGGTTATACTCTCATCATCAAATTTTATTTTTTCTGACTGCAATACAAATTTTAAATGTTCCTCAATACAATTTAATGATAATCTATTAAAATCATAACGTTGAGTTCGTGATAAAATTGTTTCAGGCATTTTATATAATTCTGTTGTTGCAAATATAAAAATTACATGACTTGGAGGCTCTTCCAATGTTTTTAGTAAAGCATTAAAAGCTTCTTTTGTAAGCATATGAGCTTCATCAATTATATAAATTTTATATTTACCATTAGAAGGAGCATAATTTACATTTTCCCTTAAATTTCTAATTTCATCAAT
>CAYVBB010000120.1:0-4338 GCA_964448515.1 uncultured bacterium
TAAAAGACCTTCTATGAATAGGAGTTGATTTATTTATCTCTAATTGTTCAATGTGGTATTTTGTACCATATCCCTTATGATTAATAAATTTATATTCAGGAAATATTTTATCATAATTTTTCATAATATTATCTCTAGTTACCTTAGCTATTATTGATGCTGCAGCTATAGTCTGAGATATATTATCTCCATTTACAATATAATCTGTGGGATATATAGTAATATTTGAATATGGTCCATCAATTAATACTTTATCAGGTTTTATATCTAAATTACCAAGAGATTTTTTCATGCCTAAAAATGTAGCTTTTAATATATTTATATCATCAATAAGATCTTCATTAACAATACCTACACCAACAGATATAGCTTTATCATATATTTCAGAATATAATTTATCTCTTTTTTTTGGAGTAAGTTTTTTTGAATCTTTTATACCTTCGATAATTTCATAAGGTTTTAGTACAACAGAAGCAGCAACTACAGGTCCTGCTAATGGTCCTCTACCTGCTTCATCAATCCCAACAATATTTTTGAAACCTTCATCCCAATATTTTTTCTCATATTTAATAAAATCCATACATTTAATATAGTGTTATAATTATAAATATTTGTAATTTAAAATATAACTGGGGTGCTATAAAATGCTGAGATTATACCCTTAAACCTGATCTAGATAATACTAGCGGAGGAAAATATATGAATCTTTTCTTTTTATTATTAATCTCTACAATTTTTTCTAATACAATTGATTTTTCTGCAACAATTTTAGATGATAATTTTAATCCAATTGAAAATGTTATCGTTAACTGTGGTGATAAATCAACTTTTTCAGATTTTGATGGATTCTTTTCTGTCCGATGTCTTGACCAAGACATTGTTACTTTTAATCACATTAAGTATAAAGAAGCTAATATTGATCGTAAAAGAATAGAAAAATTTATAATTTTATCCGAAAATAATATCAAATCATCACCTGTTATTGTATATGGTCAATTTAACAAAATTTCTAATAAAAATTTCTCAACTCAAGTTATTGATACTAAAAATCTTAATAAAAATTCATATTCACACTTACAAGAAATAACTCATAAAGTATCAAATTTAAACTATGCTCAAGGGACATCAAGGCCTAGATATTACCAAGTAAGAGGCCTTGGAGAATTAAGTCAATTTAGCGGAGAAGGTGCACCTCATTTTTATGTGGGATATTCTATTGATAATATTGATTTTTCAGGAATTGGTATGCTTGGAAATCTTTTTGATATAAAACAAATTGAAGTTTTCAAAGGACCTCAATCTACATTATTTGGTCAAAATTCTATGGGAGGTCAGATTAACATTACCACTCTTGAACCAAAAAACTATAAATCAGCAATTATAAGTCTTTCAAAAGAATATTTTAACTCAAATTCATACAATATATTTTTATCAAATAAACTATCAAATAATTGGAATTATGCTACAACCTTTTCTAAGCATTATTCTGATGGTTATATAAATAATAAACAATTAAATAATGCTGAAAGTGTTTTATTATCAAATTCTAATAGGAGAGATGAGCAATTAGTTAAGATAAAGCTTAATTATTTTAATAATGATTTTTTATCTAAAATAACATTAATACATTCAGATATTAATAATAATTATGATGTATGGACGCCTGATAATAATGGCTATACGACATATACAGATTATAGAGGTAAAGACTTACAAAGAACCAACGCTGTATCCATATATTTAAAGCAAAAAAATAATTTTTCAGATCTTATATCTATTTCAACATATTCATATAACAAAATCACATATAGTTATGACTCTGATTGGGGAAACAATGAATTTTGGAGTAATCCACCTTATAATTTTGATAATTATTATTATGGATATTTTTCACCATACAACTATACTGATATAACTAATCGTAATAAAATTAATAAATCTCAAGAATTTAGAATCATTAATAATAGTTTTTATAATTTAGAATTAACAACTGGTATTATCCATTCAGAATCTATTGAAAAAGATGTAAGAGATGGATGGCTTTTTGCTGGTGATGCTATAAATATTAACTCAAAGTTTAACATTAAAAAAACTGGTTTATATTCATCCATAAATACTCAAAAAAATAAATTTAAGTTTAATTTTGGTTTCAGATATGATTATAACAACACTCAAAATGATCTTGAATGGTCTGATTATTATGGACCAGCTGGTAATGAATCTGTAAATGTTAAAGACTCAGACTTATTTGGTATTAATTTTAAAATTAATTACCAATTAAACAATAAAGTATCTATTCTTTCAATTATATCATCTGGATATAAATCATCAGGACTAAATATGACGCCTAACGTTCCAGATGAATACAAAACATACAATAATGAATATGCAATCAATTATGAATTTGGTATAAAAAAACAAGATTTGGAAAATATTATCAATTTATCATTATTTTATGTGCATAGAAAAAATCCTCAACTTAGAGTATTTTATCAACACGAAATATCAAATCCAAATAGCTTTGATTATGCTACTTTTAATAGCGATATGGGATTTAACTATGGATGTGAATTTGATAGTAAGCTTAAGATATCTAACAAACTATATTTAGATAGCTCAATAGGGTATTTAAAGACTTACATATCAAATTTTACTTATTTAGATGTAATCTATGGAAAAAGAGAACAAGCACATGCACCTAACTATAATTACAATATTAATTTTATATATGAATTTTTTACTAAACATTCAATAAATCTAAGTTTTAATGGAATGGATAAATTCTATTTTGATGATCAATATGATTATATGTCAAATAGAAGAGATTTGATAGATATTGCATATAACTTAAAATATAAAAATATTGAATTAACTTTATTTGCTAAGAATATAACTGATGAAGAATATGAAGTTAGAGGCTATACATTTGGACTTGAACCTCCTAACTATGAAATAAAAAACTATAAATCTTATGGTCAACCAAGAAGCATTGGAATAAACTTTACCTATTCAATATAATGTTAATTTATCTATTTATTATTCTTGGTGTTGGCCTATTATCAAAGAAATCATTAAGTGAAGATGATTACTTATTTGCTTCAAGAAAACTAACTTTACCAGCATTTATTGCCACATTTGTAACTACTTGGTATGGAGGAATTCTTGAAATTGGAAGATTTACGTTTGAAAATGGAATTATAACATGGATAATATTTGGATTTTTTTACTATATATCAACAGTGTTATTATTAATATTTATTGCTCCTAAAATTCACAAAAATAACATTAATACAATTCCAGGATATTTTCATAGAAATTTTGGATATATATCCGGTATAATATCTTCAATAATAATTCTACTATTATCGTCCCCTGCGCCCTATTTAATGATTTTTGCTACTATCTTTAATCACGTATATGATATTAATTATATTTATTCGATCCTAATTGGATTGTTTTTTTCAGTTTCTTATATAATGCTAGGTGGATTTAAATCAATTATAAAAACAGATAAAATTCAATTTATTCTAATGTATGTTGGTTTTATAATTATTTTGATAAAGCTCTATTCTGATTTTGGTGGAATATCATTTTTAATAAACAATTCTCCTAAAGGACATTTAGAATTAAGTAATAAACTCCCTTTAGGATATATTATTTCTTGGTTATTTATTTCGATGATAACATTTATTGATCCTAATATTTTTCATAGAGTTTATTCTGCTAAAAATCAAAAAATATTATATAATGGTATATTATTATCAATAGCGTTTTGGATAATATTTGATTTTCTAACTATCTCAACAGGTTTATATGCATCTGCTATCATAAAATCAAGCGATATTACATCTTCCCCATACCTAGTGTTATCTGATATGGTTTTACCTCCTTATTTACAGATATTTTTTATTATTTCACTACTTTCAATTGTCATGTCAACCATTGATAGTTTTACATTTACATCAGCTATAACTATAGGCAATGAAATGAAAAATAACAAATCAATGAAGTTTAATACAAGAATAGGACTATTAATTACATCAATAATAGCTGTAGTTATATGTATATCATTTAATAAAGTTATTAATATATGGTATGTTTTTGGCTCGATTGGAGCATCATCACTATTAATACCTCTAATAAAGATTATTTTTAATCCTAATTATAGAATCGCCTATCCCGCTATAACATTAATTGTCCCAGCTGCTATAGCTTCTATTTGGATTTATTTAGGGTACCCGTATAATATTGATCCTATATTTCCTGGAATAGTGATAAGCTGTATTTTAAATAAACCTATCCGTTATTCTTAGATCTATCAAATAAAATATTTATAAT
>CAYVBB010000121.1:0-4325 GCA_964448515.1 uncultured bacterium
TATATCTTCATTTCTATAAACCCTCCCAGGACTTAAAATTCTAATAGGTGGTTCATTATTCTCCATGAAATGGACTTGACTACTAGAAGTATGAGTCCTAAGCAATGAATCATTTCCAATATAAAATGTATCTTGCATATCTCTAGCTGGATGATGTTTAGGAATATTCAAAGCTTCAAAATTATAATAATCTGTATCCACTTCAGATCCATATATATTAGAGAATCCAATTTTATTAAAAATATCTTTAATTTCTTGAATTATTAATGTTAGAGGATGAATGCTTCCATTATTATATCTTAAACCAGGTAAAGAATAATCTGAATCTAGTAGCTTACTTTTTTGATTTTCATTGTTATTATTTAAACTATCAATGTAATTTGAAATATCTAATTTTAATTGATTGATTTCTTTACCAATCTTTGGCTTTTCATCATTATCAACAGATGATAACAAAGAATATAAATTAGATACTAACCCTTTTCTTCCTAAATATTTGTATTTAACCTCATCTGAATTTATTTTTTTTAATTTCAATAAATCTAAATCAGATTTGAAATTTGACTTAATTTTATTTATTTCATCAATAATTGACACAGTTTACTTAGTTACTGAATCAATAATACTTGAAAATCCATCAGGATCATTTACTGCCATATAAGCAAGAGATTTTCTATTTAAATCAATATTTTTTTCTTTTAATAGAGATATAAATTTAGAATACGTTAAACCGTTATTTCTAACAGCTGCATTTATTCTCATAATCCAAAGTTTTCTAAACATTCTTTTTTTCTGCCTTCTATCTCTATAAGCATATAAAAGGCCTTTCTCTACCGCATCCTTTGCAGTTTTAAAATTAGAATTTCTAGCTCCTCTATATCCTTTTGCTAACTTAACTATTTTTCTGTGTCTTCTATGCCTTGGGACACTACTATTAGCTCTTGGCATAATCTTATCCTTTCATAGTTTAAAGCATATTATTAGTTCTTTTAGTCATTGCAGAACTTAATGTTTTACTTTTTCTTAACTGTCTTTTTCTTTTATTACTTTTTTTTGTTGATAAATGCCTATTACCACACTGATTATAAACTAATTTACCTGTGCCAGTTTTCTTAAACCTTTTTGCTGCACTTTTTTTTGTTTTCATTTTTGGCATTTTTTCTCCTTTATTTAGGACTCAAAACAACTGAAATTCTACGTCCTTGTAAATCTACCGGTTTATCTATAAAAGATATATCCTTTAAAACTTCAACTACTTTATTTAATGTTTCAATTCCATCTTCTTTCCTACTATAAAACTCTCTACCTCTATACATAACCGTAATCTTTAACTTATCTCCATTTTCTAAAAATTTTTGACCTCTTTTAAGCTTTGTTACTAAATCATGATCGCCAGTATTTGGTCTTATCCTAATTTCTTTCACTTGGACAACATGCTGTTTCTTCTTATTTAATTTTTCTTGCTTTTCAATCTCATAAAGAAACTTTCCATAATCAAGTATTTTACATACAGGGGGGTTTGAATTTGGAGATATCTCTACTAAATCTAAACCCGAATTATCTGCTATTTCTTGCGCTTTTTCAACACTCAATAAACCTCTTTGTTCATTATTACTATCAATAAGTCGTACTTCTTTAGAAAAAATTTTATCATTTATTCTATACTTATTTCTTTTATTTTTTTTAGCTATTTTTATCTCCTATTTTTTTATTATGTGGTCGATACTGGAATCGAACCAGTGACCTCTACGATGTCAACGTAGCACTCTAACCAACTGAGCTAACCGACCCATATATAACATAAATAAAGCTAGCAAATTTAATAATTAATGAGTTTAAAATCACTCTTTTTTTATTAAAAATCTAGAATAGTATAATATTCTTTTAAATTCAATATTAATTCTACAGCTTTTTTATATTCTATATCTTCATTAAGGCTCGCTTTAATTCTTTCTTTTTCTCCTCCTAAAACCTTAGAAATCTCTCTTTCTAAACCATTTTTAATCCAGATTTGGTTCTCATCTAATGAAAATTGTACCTTTTTAATTTGTTCAAAATAATTATTCATCATATCTTTATCTATAAAATCCTTACTACCTTGTTTATTAGAATAAATATTCTTAGAATATTGATTAATAGAAATAGGAGATTTCTTCATTTTTTCTAAGAATCTTAAATATTCTTTTTCTCCTTTAAGTTGATAATCTAAATCATAATCTTTAATGAATAATTTAAAATCTTTCATTATTTTAGAATCTATTGTTATAGGTAATTCTAATTGTTTATTAAAAGGAACGTAAGAAGCAGCAAAGCTTAAGAAAACACCTTGTCTCCACAGTTCCTGAACATAAGGAGATAGAGTATTCCTTGTTGTTAGAATATCAGGTGCAATTCCATTTCCTCCTTGTACTAAACGACCTCCTTTTGTAGTAAATAAACTATCTCTTTTATCAAGACCATCTGTTAAAAAACCATTGTCTAAGTAATCTTGTTTTTGAATTAACCTTCCTGATGGCAAATAATACTTAGAAGTAGTTATTTTTAAAGTTATAGTATCATTTAAATCATACATATGCTGTACAAGACCCTTCCCAAACGTATTTTGACCTAAGATAACTGCCCTATCAAGATCTTGTAAAGCCCCTGATACAATTTCACTTGCTGAGGCCGAACCTTTGTTTACTAAAACAACAATTGGAGTATCAATATCTAAAATAGGTTTTCTTCTTGATTTCCATTCTTTATTTGAGCGGTTAGTTTTACCTTTAGAAAATAATAGAAGCTCTCCTCTTTCACATAAATAATCTAAAATATTTATAGCGTTACTTAACAATCCTCCAGAATTACCCCTTAAATCAATAACTAAACCACTGATGTTTTGTTTTTGTAATTCTTCTAGACCTTTTTTAAAATCTTTAGATGCATTTCTTGAGAATCTAGTTATCCTAATGTAACCCACATTATTTTCATCTACTCCCCAATAAGGGACGTGTTTAACAACAATATTACTCCTTGTTAATTCAAAATCTAATTCTTCTTTTGTAGATGGTCTATAAATACCTAGTATAACAGATGAACCGACTTCTCCTTTTATTAAATTAGAAGCATTTGATACATTTAATCCTTTAGTAAAAGTACTATCTACTCTCATTATTTTATCTCCAGCAATTATTCCTTCTGAATAAGCAGGACTATCTTCCATAGGCGATAAAACAGTCAAGGTATCTCTTCTTAAGCCAATTTGTATTCCAACTCCACCATATTTTCCTTTTCTTAATATATCAAAACTTTCCAAACTATTATCCTCTAATAATTTTGTATAAGGATCTAAATTTTTCAACATACCTTTAATACCAGCTTTAATAATTTCAGATTCATTAACTGAGTCAACAAAATTAACTTTCAACTTGTTAAATGAACTTTCAAACAATTCTATATAATCTTCATAGTTTTCTTCATTATTAAACTTTATCTCTTTTTTATCTTTTGATAATAACAATGATACTATTATAATCAAAAATACTACATTCTTCTTCATAAACATTCTTTATCCTCTATATAATCATTAATAATATTCAAAATTTCTTCATGGATAACATACTTATCTTTATCTTTACACATGATTATTTTACATCTTCCTGGATTAGATTTTGCAATGATTTTATAACCATTAGATATATTATTCAAAAAATCAACACCTCCAGATTCCATTCTGTCTATATCTTTCTTTATTATTCTATCATATGCAATTTTTGGATCAATATCTAAAATAAAAGTTAATGTGGGTAACATTTTGTTAATTGCAAATAAATTTAAATTATTTATCATATTTTTATCAAGACCTCTTCCATACCCCTGATATGCTAATGTACTATCTAAGTATCTATCACAAATAACAATATTTCCTTTTTTAATATTAGGAATAATTTTTTCTCTTACAAGTTGAGAACGTGCAGCTAAGAATAACAACGTTTCTGATTCAGGACAAATTTCATTATTCTTATCAAGCAATATTTCTCTTATCTTATTTGAAATACTCGTATCACCTGGCTCTCTTAAAACTTTACAATTCATATTTTTTGAACGTAATTTATCTACTAATAAATCAATTTGAGTTGTTTTACCACAACCGTCAATACCTTCAAATGAAATTAAAAGACTCATTTTAATATATATCCTTCTTTTGCTATTATAATAACATACTCTCCTTTTAACTTTACTTCATCCTTTAATAATTCTAAAATATTTAAAACATTACCAAACATAACTCTTTCATATACTTTTGTTAATTCTTTACATATGCATATTTCTCTATTACCCATATA
>CAYVBB010000122.1:0-4231 GCA_964448515.1 uncultured bacterium
GGAATCCAAATATGTCCCATATCAATTTTAAAATTACCAGAATCCATAATATGTATAATTTCACCTTCAGCTGCATCATAAGTTTTAGATGCATCCATCCACCTAATTGTAAAAGTATCTCCTAATTCTAATTTTGAATAAGCAGCCATTCCTTTTCCTATCATTACAGGGATATTAGTTCCACTATATTCTATTAATTCTTCTGTTGAGATATTTAAGATTGACTGTTCTAATGTGATTCCTTTCATAATTACAGGGACGATTCTTCCATTAGGATAAATAGCTGCCTGACTTACTAAAACTTCTAAAGCTTCTTCATTTTCAACTAATGATTTTAATACCATCGGGACTTTAGAATGTGAATATTCAAAAGTTATGGGATCATAAGGGTCATATTCAGGGTGCCAATAAGCTCCTCCAGAAATCTCTGTATCAATTGATACATTCATAGCATGCTCCATCATACCAGAATACATACCTGAAGAAAATATAATCATAAAAATTGAAACAGATGTTACAAAAACATTCAACCAGGTTCTTATACCGGCTCCTAGTAAATTTTTTATAGCTATTTTAAACAACATAGAATTAATTCTTATTTTTATCTTCTAATATTTGACCATCTTCTAAAGAAATTATCCTTTTTAAATAACTCATAATTTTTTCATCATGTGTTGAAAAAATAAAGGATGTTTTAAAATCCTTATTTAATTTTTTCATTATTTCCATAATATGAAAGGAATTTTCAGAATCAAGATTAGCTGTTGGTTCATCAGCTAAAACAATGGTTGGCTTATGGACAATTGCTCTTGCGATAGCTGTTCTTTGACATTGGCCTCCACTTAATTGATTTGGCTTTGAATCTATCTTATCAATTAATCCTACAGATTCTACAGCAGTATAAACCATATTCTTTCTTTTATTTTTATCTATTTTATTTAATATTAAAGGTAATTCTACATTTTCATAAACAGTATAAACAGGCAAAAGATTATAATTTTGAAAAATAAATCCCATATGTTCTCTTCTAATCAAAGCACGATCTTCATGAGAAGTCTCATTAATTTAATTATTCAAAACGCTTACTTCTCCAGAAGTTGGTGAATCTAATCCACCTATTATATTTAATAGTGTTGTTTTACCTGAGCCTGATGGACCGACTAAACCAGAAAACTCACCTTGTTTAACTGTCAAATTGATATCATTTAAAGCAGTAAAAAAATCACCACCTATAGGGAATTTTTTTATTAATGATTTTATTTCTATAATAATATCTGTTCTCATAAAGCCTTTCTAATGATTATAAATAAACATTATCTTAAAATTATCTTGAAATTCTGTAGGATTAATTGATAGCATACAATTAATACTAAAATAATCAAACATAGTTGACCATCTTAAAAGATTATAATAATCTTTAGTATCCCAATCTTTAATTGTAATAAGCATTAAGTCATTTAACATTCCAATAGGCATACTTGCTATTAATGAAGAAGTAGTTTGATGCAAAATCCAAGGATTTTGATCAGTATCTTCAGTACTTTCTTCAGAAAGAATTGAAAAATACATTGATTCTGAAGAAATTAAAAGGCCATTCAAAAGAGGAAATGTATAATCTGCACCTAATGTAAGCATATCAAAACGATTTAAGTTTATATCTTTTGATGATGACAAAATACTTGCACCTTCAAACCATAAACCCATAAAACCATCATATCTATAATCTATTCCAATTCGATGATTTCTTCCTGGAAACTCTATAAATGGTTGATTGGCAATAATTTGAGGTGCTTTAAAAACTTCATGATTTGTCTTATCTCTATCATTATGATAACTCAAACCAAAGCTTCCTAGGTTATTTAAGAATTCTATACGGCTACCACAAGAAATCGTTTTATCATCAACACACCACATCCAAAAAATTGAACTTTCAGATGGAAAAAATTGTGCTCTAATAGCCTTAATACCATCTGTTTGCCCAGTAGTGGAAGTAAAATCAATTGTATCGAACCAGTTCAATGGTCTAAAAAGAGATGCTGTGCCAAAAGATATTTTTTGCAACCCTATTCTAAAATCATATTTAGAATTAGAATGCCGCATCCACAATCTATAATTCTGGTTACTATTGTAAGTATCAGAACCAAAATACTCTGAAGTTAATTTTCTACTCCATTCAAAATCTAAATTATCATTCGCTTTTAATGAAAGCTCTGCAATATATCCAAAATATGATAAATCTTCAGAATCATTTATAAAATTAGAATCCAACCAAAGTTGACCTTTATAAGAATAACTAAAAATGAAAGATAAAAAAATTATATAAATAAGATAATTAAAATAAATTTTTATGATTTTATTATTCACTTTTTATTATTGCATTACATTAGATTAAAATAAACAGGAAGAATATCATTTAAATGTAAATACTCAATAGCTTTAATAATTCCAAATAGAAATAAAAAACCAAAAGATTCAGTTAATACTCTTTCTATTTTCTTTATATCAATATTCATTTTCTCATTTAAATCAAAGGATTTATACAAATTAAAATTTGGGAATATTTTAGGTGTTCTATCATAATAATCCATGTACTCTTTATTGTGATTACTTATCAAATTTCTCTCTTCACTTAACATCGTATTTCTATAAATAAAAATCCAAATTAAAAAGAATACACTGAAAACTAAAACTGATTTAATAAAAAAACAAAATCCAATTAATAATATAAAACTAAAGAAGTAAAGAGGATTCCTCATTAATGAATATGGTCCTTTAACAATTAGCTTCTGAGTTTTATTTCCTTCAATAAACAATGAAGACCAAATTCTACCGAATACACCTATTAAACCAAAAAGATATCCGAAAAATTCTAACCAATTATAAGTTGGACTCCAATCACTTACTTTATTATCTGAAAATAATAATACTACAATCATTATTAATAAAAATATTCTTGAAATTAATAACCTATATTTAGCGGCAGCAGTCTTTGGCATTATTTTATTCCTTTACACATACTTTTTTTATACTATTATAAACTACTTGTATTCCAAACATATAATTTTCAACAGAAATTCTCTCATCAATTCCATGCATTGTTTGGATATCTGACTCCTCAACAAGCACAGGTATTATACCATAACAATCAACTCCTTTTTCCTGGAAAAACTGAGAATCTGTTCCTCCAATAGTCATAAAAGGAATAACAACTGCATTTGGTTTTCTACTACCTATCTCTTTTGATACTACATTAAAAAACCTACTATCCCATTCTGATATAAAATTATTATTTGGTGTTCTTTTAGGAATAAATCTAACCCTCTTATCTTTAACAACACTTTCTAAATCTAACAAGAACTCTTCAGGACTAGTATCAGGTAATAATCTAATATCTAGTGTTGCATTTGCTTTTTCAGGAATAATATTTGTTTTATATCCTGAATTAATTTGAGTTAGTGAAATTGTATTTCTAAGCATTGCATTAACAGTTGTTGATTTTTCAGAAACTGTATTTGAAAATAAATAATGTATAATAGGATTATTAATATTTTTCATAACAAATCCTTCCATACCACCTTTATTAGTACCTATTCTATAAAACATTTCTTCAATCACTGGATTAATTTCTATTGGAGTTTTCCAATTTACAATTTTTGATAATGCAGTTGCTAAAACCTGATTAGGGTAACCATCAAACGGTCTAGAACCATGGCCTGAAATCCCATTAACTTCAACTTCAACCCAAAATGATTTTTTTTGAGCCACAGCAATAGCAAAAACATTCATTCCTGGAAAAGAATCAGTTGAACCTATGCCCCCTTCATCCCATACCCATTTTGGATCTAATAAATCCCAATGATTTTCAATCATCCACTGTACTCCATACTCTCCTAAAATTTCTTCATCAGCAACAGCCAAAAATTTAACTGTTCGTTCAGGAATCCAGCCCTCTCTATTTAATAAAATCAAACTTATTAATTGCATCATCCCCAATGATTTCATATCTAATGCACCTCTGCCATAAATAATACCATCTTTAATTTCTCCACCAAATGGATCAGTACTCCAAGCATCTAAGTCAGCAGGAACAACATCAACATGATTTAATAATAATAAGGGTTTAAGATTAGAATTTTTTCCTTTAATCTCAGCTAATAAATGCATTCTCCTTGGGTCTTCATCAACGGTAAATGTTTGATATGATATCTCGTTTTTCTCACATAAATCAGCA
>CAYVBB010000123.1:0-4212 GCA_964448515.1 uncultured bacterium
AACTTTAATTAATAGAAATGTTAAACTAGGAGAAGCTCCTAGTCATGGGAAGCCTATTATACTATACGATGCTTCATCAACTGGATCACAAAATTATATGAACTTAGTTTCAGAAATATTGCAAAATAATGACTAAAGTATTAGGCAAAGGATTAGGTGCATTAATTAAAAATTATAATTCTAATATTGAATCCGAAGAATTTAATCCAGAACTACCAATAAACAATATTATACCTAATAAAAATCAACCTAGAAAAAATTTTGATAAAAATCAACTAAGTAGTTTAGTTGAATCTATAAAAGAAAAAGGGATTATTCAGCCTATTTCTGTTAGAAAAAATGATGATGGTCTATTTGAAATCATCGCAGGAGAAAGACGATATAGAGCAGCAAAAAAAATTAAATTAAATACAATGCCAGCATACATTTTAAAAATTGATGATAATTTTGAAATGATGGAGCTAGCACTTATAGAAAATATCCAAAGATCCAATCTGAATTCAATGGAGGAAGCAGAAGGATATTTATTATTAAAAAATAAATATAACTTTAGCCAATCAGAAATTGCAAAAAAAATATCTAAAAGCAGATCAGAAATTGCAAATAAAATGCGACTTTTAAAACTACCTGCAAATATTCAAGAAAGTTTAAAAAATAGAAAAATCGAATATGGTCATGCCAGAACATTACTAAGCATTAAAAATAAATCGTTAATTGATGCTGCACATAAAAAAATTATTGCTAACAAACTAAGTGTAAGAGATACAGAAGTATTAATAAAAAAAATAAATACTCCTAAAAAGAAACATCAGATTATAAAAACAAAAATTACTCCAAAAGAAAAAAAATTAACTGCTTATTTTAATTCTAATGTAAAAATTAACTTTAAATCAAAAAATGCAGGTAGAGTCGAAATTAATTTCAATTCCAAAAAAAATCTTGATAAAATAATTAAACAAATGACAAATGAAAAAAAACTTTAATATTATTATTTTAAATAATAGTACTCAGAAAAATTATTCATTATCAATAAATAAACTTACTCTTTATTCTTTATTGTTTTGTTTAATCATAATATTATCATTTTCGATATTCGGATTATTTAGATTTATGTCACCTCATGCCAAGCAAAATAATTATAATCAAATGTATGATTTTAAAACAGAAACAAATAATTTATTTCAATTAATTAATTTGGATTCGTTAATTAGTCAAAATACAGAAATAAAACAATATTTAGATTTAATCCCTAATAATAGGCCTGTGGAGGGCATTGTAACTAAAGGCCTGAATGAAGAGAGCGAGAATCATAATGGAATTGATATTGCTGCTCAAAAAAATAGCCCAGTCTTTCCTGCTCAAGAAGGGATGGTTGTATTTTCAAATATCTTAAATAATTATGGTAATACTATTATTATTTCACATCCTAACAATTACTATACAGTATATTCACACTTAGATAAAGCCTTGGTTAGTGAGCGAGATTATATATCAACTAACCAAGTCATTGGTTATGTGGGGCAAACAGGAAATAGCAATGGTCCACATTTACATTTTGAAATATGGAAAAATAATCATATACTTGACCCTCGTGATTTTATTAAAGAATACAAATTAAAAGATGTCTCTATTGAAGAGTATAAATAATAATATAAGTTCAATTATTGGTCCTGAAATGGAAATTGATGGAAATGTTTCTGTTAATGGTGATTTATTAATTTATGGAACAATTAATGGTGATGTTAAATCTGATGGCGATATTATTTCTGCAAATAATTCTCAAGTTAATGGAAATATTGAATCTAAAAATGCATCAATTAGTGGCATTGTCCAGGGGAATCTAATTATTGAATCTAAAGTAACTTTAAAAAAGGATGCACATCTAAAGGGAGATTTAAAGGCCGCAATTATTACTCTTGAAGAGGGCGCCAGATTTGATGGAATGTGCAGTATGGTTAAACAGGAGAAATATAAAAGTGCAAATTCAAACCCTAGCAGTTTAAACACTGCCAATGAACAAGTTTAATAAAAATCTACAAAAAGCAATTAGTATTTCTTCAACAATTTTAGGATCAATTTTATTATTTGGGATAATTGGATTTTTTTTAAAAAATAAATTTGATAACCTCCTTTGGTTAATAGTCTGCTTAATTTTAGGAGCTGTTATTGGGCTCTATGAGATGTATAAACAAATTAATAAATGATTTTAATTTTCAATTTACTCATATCCTTATTTTGTATCATAAATATAATTTTTTTTTATTACTTGAAAATTAAATTATCTAAAAATTATTTTTATAATCATGCATTAATATTTATTTTCAAATTATTATTTATTTCAATGTTTATTTACTTTTTTATTTTTAATTTAAGCATCTCGAATTATAAGCAATTTATTATTTCAGGGTATTTAAATTTTACAGTTTTTCATATTATTGAAGGTATAATAAGTCAAAAGAAAATATTAAAATAATGACAAAAATATATAAGCTATCTATTTTTATCATAGTGCTAGCATCAACTTTATTTAGTAGCTCAGGTGAATTTTCTGGTTGGGGAAATACTATTTTACATCACGTCGCGGATTCAAAATCAGTTGATATATATGGACTTCAAATATCTAAACATATAATTATGTTATTAATCTCAGCATTTATCACAATATTACTATCATTATTAGCAACTACTAAATATAGAAATAATATTAATGCAAAGCCTTCAGGGTTATCTCAAGTTTTTGAAATATTAATAGACTTTATAAATAAAGAAATTGTTATTCCTAACATTGGGAAAAGCTATATAAGAGCATGGACTCCAGTTGCCATGACTTTCTTTGTATTTATTTTAACATGCAATTTATTAGGATTAATTCCGTTTTTTGAATTCATTAAAATTGGTGGAGGTGGGGGTTCTACTGCTACTGGAAATTTTGGTGTTACTTTAGGTCTTGCAACAATTACATTTTTTGCAATTATAGTTGCAGGTGTTAAAAAACATGGTTTTATTGGCCACTGGAAAAATATGATACCAAGCGGTGTCCCTGCACCTGTATTAATTATTTTGATTCCAATTGAAATTATTGGAATGTTTGTTAAGCCATTTGCTTTAATTATGAGACTTGGAGCTAATATGACAGCTGGTCACATTGGAATGGTTGCAATTTTTGCATTACCTATTATTTTAGGTAATGGTATTGCTGGACAAACCGATCCAAGTGTTTTTAATTATCCAATTGGATTTTTTGCAGGTTTTATTGCTGTTTTATTAAATACAGCAATTTATGGTTTAGAAATAATTGTAAGCTTAGTTCAAGCTTATGTATTTACACTTTTGTCATGTGTTTTTATTGGCATGGCAATTCATGCAGATCATTAAATAATAAAAGGAGAATAAAAATGTCAATATTAAGAAAAACAACACTAGGTATGATTGCAATATCTTCAGTGTTTGGAGCTGAAGCTGGTGCCTTTGCACCAATTGGTGCTGGTATGATTGTTATTGGAGCAGGCATTGGAATAGGTATGTTTGCATCTGCTGCTGCTAATGCAATTTCACGACAACCTGAAGCATCTAAAGAGATCAGTGGAGCAGTAAACTTACCATTATTTCTACTTGAAGGTGTTGCTATTATCGCTCTAGTTGTTTGCATTCTTGCAGTTGTAGGATAAAGCATATATGGATAAATTAAAATATTTTATATATATCGCTATATTCAATAATCTTTTTGCAGGTGATGCTGGAGGTGGAAGCTGGATTAATGATTGGCTTATGCCTAATACAGGCTTAACATTATGGACAATTGTAACTTTTTTAGTATTGCTCTTTGTTCTAAAATGGAAGGCCTGGGGACCACTAATGGACGCCTTAGATGCACGCGCAAAGCAAATTGAAGAGTCTTTATCAAAAGCTGAAAAAGTGACAGCAGAAGCTGAAGTTCAAGCTGAAAAAAATGAAAAAGTATTACAAAAGGCAAGAAGCGAAGCTCAAGAAATAGTAAGTAAGGCAAGAGAAGCTGGAGATAAATTAAAACAAAAACTTGAAACAGATGGAAAAGAACAATACGATAACATGCTTAATAAAGCTAAGGAACAAATTGATGCTGAAAAGCAAAAAGCTTTAAATGAAATTAAAAGTACTGTTGTTGATATTGCATTAGAGGCATCTGAAAAAGTTATAAAACGTAATTTAAATAATGATGATAATAAAAAAATG
>CAYVBB010000124.1:0-2824 GCA_964448515.1 uncultured bacterium
CACGAATGTCTCATGCGTACTGGCTTACCTTTCTCTCGAACTAAACCATAATGCTCAATATAATTAATGACTTCCAAAAACACTTTTGCTAGTAAAGCACACAGCAGAAATGTTAACATACCAACTATTCCACCAAACAAAAAAATTAAAACTGTTATACTCATACTTCTGCTATATCCTACAATCATTCTATTTTGGAAACTAAATAAACTTAATTTTTTTCTTCGTAATCTATCTAATTCAATTGTCCATCCAGAAATTTGCTCATTAATTATCCCCTTTAATATAAACAAATAAACATTTTCGTCTCTTTTAGCAGATGCAGGATCTTCAGGAAGACATACATTTTTATGATGACCATATACATGTTCAATAGCAAAATTACAATCCCAAGAAAAAGAAAGTAACCAATTACCAACAAACATATCAAATTTGTCATTCTTCCTATGCGCTAATTCATGAGCTGCAACAATACCTAAAGATCCTATCTGTAAACCAGCATGAATTATAATTGAAATTTTATCAATCAAAATAAAAGATTCTTTTAATTGAATAAAATCTATGTTAAGAATTGTTTTAAATGCATTTATATACCAAAGGGGAAGCTGATTACTAAAAATTGACACAACAAAAAAAGTTAAAATAAATAAGATGGGAAGATTAATGTAAATGGAAAAATTTAATATACTAGGATAAAAAAACTTTTGAACTTTAGTATCTTTAATATATAAATCTCCAATTAAAAGAATTGAAGAGAATATTAGCAAATAAATTGTTGGATAAAATGCTCCTTGTAAATAAAAAGGCACAAGTATAATAGCTGTAAATGAAGGAGAAAAATATTTAACATATTTAAGCATTTTTTAACTTTTTCTTAGTTGTTAAATTCAATTCATTATTTAAAATTTTTTCAGTAAGGACTTTCCAATCATTATTATTAAAATTTTTAGCAGCTCTTAAAAAATTAGTAATCAAGACTGGTCTTTTATTTATAATTGATTTAATATCATCATCTATCATGTTTGCAAATGATAATAATTTATCTATATTATAATTAAGCGCCTCTGCAATGCCTTTTAAAACAGGTAAAGATGTATTGATTTTTCCTTTTTCTATATATAAAATATTTACATTTGAGACACCTACAATTTCAGCTAATTTTCTCAAACTAATGCCTTTTTCATTTCTAATTTCTCTTATAAGTTCACCAATTTTTTCATTCATAATAACCTCACTAATTATTTATTATATATTGCTAATCATTACTTAGCATAATAAATTAATATGCTAAGTATCAATTAGCAAGAAATAATTTATTTTATTTATTGAATATGTTCCCTAGATAGAGAACTTTTTATTATACCCTAATAAAAAACCCTCTATAAAAGAGGGTTTTTAACTCATTGCAGAAGCAAGCAATTATTTTTATAAAAAATATTAAAATGCAAATCCAAATTTCAATAATTCAAATTGCAAAAAACCTGAATCTCCTCTATCCTTTTCTCCAAAATAATATTTACCTAAGTATAAACTAGTGCCCCAATACCATCCTTTTTCACTAAATATTCTCGTCCCAATTCCAAAGGAAATACCTCCTTTATTATAAGAGCCTTGATTATCTTCATCTAAGCAATACCTTACACCCGCACCTATCCATTGTCCTATTCTATGTTTACCTAAAAAAAATCTATATTGTGCATCTAAATAAGTTAAATATCTCTCTTCTCTCTCTCCTAAATCATTCTTTCTTTGATATGTACGATAAGAAAAAGGGAATGTTATCTCAGCCACATCAGATAAATTGAAATTAGAAAAACTTCCAGAAATACCATCATGCACATACATCAAATATAAAGGATTTAATTCTATCCCAAATTTTTTATCTACCAATGGATCTATGTAGACTTCTTCAAGTATTAAATCTGTTCTTTCTTTTATGATAACAGATAAAGAATCATTGGTGATATCTTGAGGAAAAATTATTGATAGTAAAAGTAAAATTATAGGCACAATAAAATTTACAATAAAAAAAACCTCTATAAAAGATTCTTTCTAATAAAGAAATCTACGATAACCTTGATGCTTAGCTTAAAATTATATTTACTAACTGTACTATATCTAGGATATTAACAATTCCATCTTCATTCAAATCACTATTTTCTTCATATTCACTTGTTAAAATTAAACTTACTGTTTGAACTATATCTAAAATATTAATAATACCATCATTATTAACATCTCCACTAATTGTAAAATCATTTTCTTCAGCAAAATTGAATACAGCACTTTCTATTTCAATCATTGCATTATGGTTATTTGAATTCGTTAATAATACTACACCTAGATTATCTGAAAATGATATAAACATATCGGTAGAGCTCCCTATATCTCCTCCATTATGACCGAATAATGTTCTTCCATTTTGATTTTTATAATACCACATCAAACCTTGCATTGAATTTACTAATGGATAATGGATAATTTTAATTAGTTCAATTGTTTCCGATTCTAAAATCCTTAAACCACTATAAATTCCATCATTCATATAAACACTCATAAATTTAGCTAAATTATTTGATGTTGCCCTAAGCTGACCTGATGGATAATCAGAGTAACCATAATGTTCATACTCTGTTAAATTTCCTGGACTACTCCCAGTTCCATCTTCTCCACAAACTTCTTCATAATCGGAACAACAATCTTCATAATCAATACAAGAGAAGTCACAAAAACATGGATTGCTTTCATCATAAATTCCACAACCATTTATATAACAAGAATCACCAGAACCAAGCCACAGAGAAATATGATACGGGGCAATTGA
>CAYVBB010000124.1:2834-4198 GCA_964448515.1 uncultured bacterium
CGAAGCAGGAATCTCCGGAACCTCCTGTTAATTGATATGGTAATGCAACTTGATCCACATCCTCAATTTCTGATAAAAACCAAAAGGCATTATCCATTTCAAGTGGTTCAAAAATATTTTCATTACAATAATTATTAAAAGATTGATTTGAAATTTCTTCAACTAAATATCCTATTAATGCGGCTCCAATATTACTATAACTATAACTTGTACCTGGCATTGAATTTGTAAAGTTTGAATTGCTACCATAAAATTCTCCTCCGGGAGTTAAATATTGCTCAAGGTAATATCCTAATTCTAATTCTGAATCTCCATCATAATATGACATAACGCCCCAATTATCTTTTATTCCTGATACATGAGTTAAAAGCATCTTAAAAGTAATAGGAACTAGTGGATAATCTGGATGATTAACAACAAATGGTAAATAATTATCAATATCATCATCAATATCAAATAAACCATCTTCAAATAATTGTAATAAAGCTGTTGCTGTTATAGTCTTTGAAATAGATGATAAAATGAACATAGTATTTTCATCTACAAGAATATTATTCATAATATTTGCATAACCTAATTGTTTCTCCCAAACAATATCATTGTTTTTTACAATTGAAATTGATAATCCAGGAATAAGATGAGTTTCCATAGTTGATTCAATAAATTCTAAAAGTTCATTCTCATCACGATAACTATTTAAATCTCTATAATTTTCACGTGAATTAAAATCATATCGTATTCTATTAATAACATGACTATCAGGAGCTGCTGATAACAAATTATTTAAAAATAATAATATAATTAGATATTTATTCATTATTTAATTAAATCAGTTTTAGTACCTATTTTATCTATATCTCCAATTTGAATATCAATATAAACATCACTAAGCAAGCATCCAACTATAATAGTACATAAAACACCAATTATAATTCCTATTAAAATATTTTTAAAATCTAATTTCATTTTCATCTCCTTTTAATTGTTTGAAATTATACTTAAGGAAGTTGAGGTGACTCTTTCCCAAATGAAGGATCTCGAATACCAAATGTGCAAGGTGGAGTAAATGGATATTTATCAGTTATATAGTAACCATAATCACCGTTTATATCATAGGCCCCGTTGCATTCATCCAGATTTCCTGTCCCTGAAAAATACCAATCCTCTTCATAGCGTCCCATTTCTAAGCCAAAATTACTTTCAAAATCATCAGGATTATTTTCGATATCCCACGGAGTGGGTGGAGTGCCATGCAAAGCAGTTTCTATTGGTATTCGTGAATTGGAATTATATGTTTCATAACCAGACTCGGCTAATACAAGTTGCTTCTTAGCATCTATAAACAAATGCCCATAGATTCGAAA
>CAYVBB010000125.1:0-4193 GCA_964448515.1 uncultured bacterium
CATCTTTCAAGATTTACAATTTGATTAATAATCAAATCTGAAAGATTACTTTTATCTAGTGATTCAGAGACTATATCAAAACTAATAATATTCTTTCCTAGCTTAACAACTGTTAAACACACACCATTTACTGCAATACTATCACCAATTATGATATCATCTAATTTAGTTGTAATTTCAACATTCCAGTACCCATCAAATTTATCAATGTTTTTTACTTTTCCTAAATCTTCTACTAATCCTGTAAACATAGCTCTTTTTTTCTCATAATTTTCAAGTTATCATTTTCAAAATTATCTTCATTAATAACTTCCCAGTTATGGTTAATATTAGGACTTTTAAGATTAGCATTATCCAAAGAATCATTGGAAGTATAAATATATATTTCATTAATTAAATTCTTTTTTAAAAAAGAATTTATTAAAGTTGGTCCGCCTTCAATTAATAGTTTAGTTATACCTTTTTCACCTAAAACTTTTAATATACTTACAGGATCTAATAAATTATCTTTCATTATTACAGGCAAGTATAAACTAGAACCTGTATTTGATTCTTTAAAGTTATCTTCATTACATAATATTATATTATTAGCCTTATTATCATGAAATAAGTTTAATGCTAATGGTAGTTTCCTATATGTATCAATAATAATTCTAGTAGGATTCTTACCTTTAATATTCCTAACTGTTAAAGAGGGATTGTCAACACGAGCTGTTGTAGTACCAATTAAAACACCATCAACCTCAGATCTTAATTTATGTGAATAACAATTTGTATCATTGCCTGTTATTAAAGTAGTTGAGTTTGAATCAATTCCCATATAACCATTGTTAGATTGTGCAAATTTAGCAATAACCCAAGGAGTACCAAATTTAATCCAATTAAAAAAACCTATATTCAAATCATAACATTTATCATATAATATATCTGTATAAACTTTAATGTGTGATTTTCTTAGCTTTTCTATTCCTTGACCATTAACCTCCGGATTATAATCTAAGCATCCAACGTATATATTTTTAATACCATTTTCAATTATTTTATTAACACATGGAGGAGTTTTAGAAAAAATATTACATGGCTCTAAATTTACATATAAATCTGAACCATTAGGATCTTCTATACAATTATTTAAGGCATCAACTTCAGCATGATAATCACCAAAAGACTTATGATATCCTTCTCCTATTATTTTATTATTTTTAACTATAACACAACCAACCATTGGATTTGGAGATACATCTCCTCTTCCTTGCTTAGCTAAATCTAATACTCTTTCCATATGTTGAACATGCATATCCATAGTCTTAATTATCTAATAAAATTTTTTCAATTAATAAAATTATATCAAAAATATTTATAAATTCATCATAGTTTAAATTAGAAATCCAAAAATCAATACTTTGCTGATTATTATTTATTAAAATTGAGTTAACTAAATTTGTAACATCAATAATATTTATTAATTCATTAAAATCTAAATCACCTTTTTCATAAATTATTTTTACTTCCTCTGATATATTAAATGCCGTTATAAGACACCAAGGAGCTGCATCTTGATGTCCACCATATGATTCATCTAATGTTTCAAAATAAAGATTTTGATTATTAACACCACCTAATGTTTGGTAAGCAACTACTGAATTTTGATGTGGAACTCTTTCATCAGCTATTCCATGAAATAAATACATAGGATTATTCGGTGTCCAATATGTTAAATTATTTTCTTGTAAACGTAATTTAAATTCAAAATCAGGATTCTGTTCAAAACTTTGAATTACTTCAGGTAACAGCATTTCGACTGGAACATCTGGTAAAAAACCATTAATATATCCTCCAGAATACTCACCATTAAATAATTCTGGTAAGATTTCAGCATATTCACTCTTAAAAAACATATCTAAAGATCCTAAATTGTATTTTTCTATATATGATAATATAAAAAATGGAAGATAAAAAGGATCTTCATATTCAGAATCAGATAACATCAAATCTACCATAGTGCCTGATAAATCGTACGCTCCAGCCATTGGGAATGACATTGTTATATTAATATCTGAATAATTTTCTTCAATTTCTTTTACAGCTGCCATAGCTGCATATCCACCTTCAGAATATCCTGCTATAAATAATTGATCATTAAATTGTATATTGTTCATCTGATTACAAAATTGCTTTGCTGCATAAATCATATCAATCATTGTAGCAGCAGTTACATCCTTTAAATGATATGGATGCATAATATCTGATATACCTATTCCAAGATAATCTGGTTCAATAAAAATATATCCAGATGTAGCAACCCACATATTTAAATCATTAAAACCTCTTAAGGAAGGAGCATTATCTCTTTTAATTTCAGTTCCATGTCCAAAAAGGTAAAATGGATATGCAAAATTAATATTATCTGGAATAACTATGGAGCCTGAAGCTTGAATACTTTGATTAAATTGATCGACAGTTTCATAAATAATTGAATAAGATTTAATATCATAAATTGCATTAGGGCCTAGTTGACCCGCATCTGAATTATCTAAATCATATTGTATGTTTTCCTTTAATTTATGATCTTTATAATTATATGATATTAAATCACCTCTTTCAGAAAATATAAAAGATATAAAAACTATTAATATATTTAAAATTCTACACATGTTTAAAATTACATTGAATATACCAAATTATAGAATTATTTTCTTGTCTAAGGAATAATTTCTAGCAAACTCATAACCAATAACTCCTGTTGCAACAGATACATTTAAACTTTGTTTAATACCTCTCATTGGAATTTCAACATGCTTAGTAGCTAAGTTTGATAGTTCATTTGAAACACCATTAACTTCATTCCCTACGATAAAACATAATGGATAAGAGAATTTAGAAAGATAAATTGATTTTGATTTTATTGTTTGCTCAACTAAAACTAATGAAATTCCTTCTTTTATAATTTTTTTAGCTGCCTCAAGAGGATTTTTATAATGTTCCCACGAAACTACTTTATCTGATCCTAGTGCAGTTTTAGATATATCTTCCCTTGGAGGATATGCTGTATAACCTGTTAAATAAACCTTACTTGCTCCAAAACCATCTGCAGATCTGAAAATTGAACCAACATTATGTACTGAACGAACATTTTCTACTAAAATTGAAATTGGCAACCTAGGAATTAGCTTAACTTCTTTATTTGTGGGTCTTGAAGCTTTTAATTCATCATTGGTTCTTTTTATTTTAGTAGTCATTGTCTTAAAATATAGTTACAAAATCTATATAAATTTACATTTTTATAAAAAAAATAAATAAACCTTTAGTTATTGTTGCAAATGGGAAATTTCCTGAAAACCCTATTCCATTAGAAATATTAAATAATGCTAAATATATTATAGCATGTGATGGGGCAACAGACAAGCTTTTAAAAAATGGATATAGTCCAGATATTATTATAGGTGATCTAGATTCAATTTCTGCTTCAAATAAGGAAAAGTATAAAGATATTATATTAGAAATATCAAATCAATCAGAAAATGATTTAAGAAAAGCTATTAATCTTTCTGAACAAAATAATATAAATAAATTATCTATTATTGGTGCTAGTGGAAATAGAGAAGATCATTTAATTGGAAACATCTTCAGTTTATTTAAATACCCTAAAATAAATATAAAAATTTTTACTAATTCAGGGATATTCAGATTAATAAATAATTCGAAAAAATTAAAAAGTTTTAAAGGTCAGAAAATATCAATTTTCACAGTTGATAATACAATAAAAATTAAAACAAGTGGATTAAAGTATAACTTTAATAAAAATACTATAAGTACATTATTTTATGGAACTTTAAATGAATCAATAAAAGATATCATCACCTTTGAATTAAGCCATGGAAGTTTACTTATATATCAATCATACAAATAAAAAAAATGAGAAAAACATATATAATAATTACTCTATTTATGTTTGTTACAGTTACTTGCATGTTTATGTACTTAATGATTTCAGGAAATATGGAAACCTTTATCATACAATTCAAATGGTTCATGAGAATAACCTCACCGTTTTTTATGATTTATTTAATTTATATAGGAAGTAAAAAATGAATGAATCTAGAAGCAAATCAAATTCATATGACATAATAATAGTTGGAGGTGGTCCTGCTGGATCATCAGCTGCATTATATGCAGAGAAACTAGGCCTTAAA
>CAYVBB010000126.1:0-4186 GCA_964448515.1 uncultured bacterium
GATGGTTGTGATTATATTTGTTCTTATTGTACTATACCAAAAGCAAGAGGTAAAAGCAGAAGTGGTAAAGTAACAGAAATAATTAATGTAATTAAAGATTTAGTAGATAATGGTATTAAAGAAATTATTTTAAGTGGAATTAATATTGGAGACTTTGGTAAAGGAAACAATGAAAGTTTATTAGATTTATTAAAAGAAATTGAATTAATTAAAGATTTAGAAAGATATAGAATATCATCTATAGAACCAAATTTACTTAATGATGATATTATAGATTTTTTATCTAAATCAAAAAAAGCACTTCCTCATTTGCATATTCCTTTGCAGTCAGGTAGTGAAAAAGTTTTAAAAAATATGAGGAGAAGATATAGTGCGGAAGATTATAAAGTTTTAATTAATAAATTAAATAAAATTATTCCTAATATCTGTATAGGGGTTGACATTATTGTAGGATATCCTACTGAAACTGAAGAAAATTTTTTAGAAACATTTAAATTGATTAATGATTTAGATATTAGTTATTTACATGTTTTTAGTTATTCGGATAGAGATAGCACTTATGCAAATAGTCTAATTAAAAAAGTATCTAGTAAAGAAAAAAAATATAGAAGAAAGTTATTACAACAATTATCAAATAGTAAATTTTCATCATACATAAATAATAATTTAAAAAGTTCTAAAAAAGTTTTGTTTGAGAATTATAATGATGGAATATTAGATGGTTTAACTGAAAATTATATAAGAGTTTATAGTCCTGGTGAAAAAAAATTGATAAATCAGATTAAAAAAGTTAGTTTAAAAAATTATACAAATAATGATGTTTATGGAGAATTAATTGCCTAATAATTTTTGTCAAATAGCAATTGCAGGTAATATAGGTGCAGGGAAAACCACACTTACTAAAAAATTATCTAAGGATTTAAATATAAATCCAATTTTTGAATCAGTTGATGATAACCCATATCTTGAGAAATTTTATAGCGATATGAACAGGTGGAGTTTTAATCTTCAAATATTTTTCTTACATAAAAGATTTTCTAATCAATTAGAACTAATAAATTCAAAACAAAGTTTTGTGCAAGATCGTTCAATTTATGAAGATAAAGAAATTTTTGCTAAAAATTTAAATGATATGAAGTTAATGTCAGATGTAGATTGGGATACTTATTGTAATTTATTTAAAGATATGATACAATTTATTGATCAGCCTGATCTTATTATATATTTAAAAGCAAGTACTAGTACATTGATATCTCGAATAAAAAATAGAAAAAGAGATTTTGAAGTTGATATATCACCTGAATATATTCATAGTTTAAATATATATTATGATAAATGGATTTCTAAAATCAATAAGGATAAAGTACTTATTGTTGATTCAGATAATTTTAATATATTCAAAGATTCTGATAAATACTTAGATATTAAAAAATCAATCTTAAAAAAAGTTCCAATTTTATGTTAACAAAAATAGCAGTTTTTGCATCTGGAACAGGATCTAATTTTATTAATATAGTACATAAAATAGATGAACATAATTTAAATGCAAAAGTAATTTTATTGATTTCTAATAATCCAAATACAGGTGCAGTAGAATTTGCAAAAAAAAATAATATTAATATTAAAGTTGTTAACAAATATAGGTATAAAGAAGAAAAGAATATTAATAAGGAATATAAATTATCTTTAAAAGAAAATAAAATTGATTTAATTTTACTTGCAGGATTTATGAAAAAAATTCCAAGTGATATAGTTAAAATTTATAAAGATAAAATTTTAAACATACATCCTTCTTTATTACCTAATTATGGTGGAAAAGGTTTTTATGGAATGAATGTGCATAATGCTGTTTTTAAATCTAAAGATAAATTTTCAGGAGCAACTGTGCATTATGTAAATGAAAAATATGACAGAGGTCCTATCTTAATTCAAAAGAAAATAGATATTCAAATTTGTAAGAGTCCATATGAAATTGCAAAAAAAGTTTTAGAAATTGAGCATGAAATTTTCCCAAAAGCTTTAAAAACATATTTAGATAAAGATTAATTAATAATGAAAAAAATTAAAAGAGCAATAATTAGTGTCTGGGATAAAACAGGTGTTGTTGATTTAGCAAAATTTTTAGTTTCTAATGGAATTGAGATTATATCAACTGGTGGAACTAAGAAAACTTTAGAAGAAGCTGGCATTCCAGTTTTATCTGTATCTTCATTGACAAATCAGCAAGAAATTATGGATGGAAGAGTGAAGACAATTCATCCAAATTTATTTGGGGGGATATTAGCTGATAGATCAAATAAAAATCATATGGATGATCTAAATTTGATTAAATCCAAATTAATTGATTTAGTTATTATTAACTTATATCCTTTTATTAAAGAAGCTGTAGAAAAAAAAATAAAACTTGAAAAATCCATAGAGTTTATTGACATTGGTGGGCCATCAATGCTAAGAGCTTCTGCAAAGAATTATAAAAATGTTATTCCTATATGTAACTCTAGTCAATATGAAGATTTCATGAATCAATATAAACAAAATAATGGTTTGTTTTCTGATGAAGAAAGAATTTATTATGCAAAGTCAGTTTTTGAATTAACGATGAAATATGATTTAGCAATTAATCAATATTTTATGGATAATCAAAAATCTAGTAATGATATATCATTATTTGATAATTTTTCAATCAATTTGAATAAAGAAACAAATCTTAGATATGGAGAGAATCCTCATCAAGAATCATCTTATTATTTACCTGAAGGTCAAAAAAAAATATGGAACAAAATTCAGGGTAAAAAATTATCTTATAATAATTATTTAGATATGGAGTCAGCAAGTAGTATAGCTTATGGTTTTGATAGTTTGTGTTGTGTGATAATCAAGCATTCTAACCCATGTGGATTTGGTTTTGGTAAAAATAATTTAGAAGCTTATAATAATGCAGTAAGCACTGACCCCGTAAGTTATTTTGGAGGGATTGTTTCTTTTAACTCAGAAGTTGGTTCTGAAGAAGCAAATAAAATGATAGGGGTTTTTCTTGAATGCATTATAGCACCTTCATTTACTCACGATGCAATCAATATATTTTCAAGTAAAAAGAATCTTAGAATAATTGAGTTAGGTAAACATAAAATTTTTATTAATTCAAATAAATTAGCTATAAAATCAGTTTTTAATGGTTATTTGTTTCAAAAGAAAGATGAGATTATTAATAGGAATTTTAAAGTAGTAACAGATAGAAAACCAAATAAAGAAGAAATGAAAGCATTGTTGCTAGGATGGGAACTAGTAAGATATGTTAAATCTAATGCAATTGTTATAAATAATTCTAAAAAACTACTGGGTATTGGAGCAGGCCAGATGTCTAGAGTAGATTCTGTTAAAATTGCTATTAGAAAATCTAAAGAAAATGATTTAAATTTAGTAAATTCAATTATGGCATCAGATGCTTTTTTCCCATTTTCTGATTCTTTGGAAATAGCATCTAAAGAAGGTATTAACGGAATTATTCAACCTGGTGGATCAATAAAAGATCAAGAAGTAATAGATTTTGCAAATAAAAATAATTTATTTATGGTTTTTACAGGTGAAAGACATTTTTTACATTAATATTTAAAGGTTGGTATATGATAGATAATTTTAAAAACTTTTTTTCTGGAATCTTTTCTGGTGATATCGCAATAGATCTAGGAACAGCAAATACAATTATTTGGATAAAAGGAGAAGGTATAGTTTTAAATGAACCTTCTGTAGTAGCTCGTAATATAGTAGATGATAAAATCATAGCAGTTGGTGATGAAGCTAAACAAATGTTAGGAAGAACAAATCCAAAAATTGAAACTATTAGACCATTGAAAGATGGAGTTATAGCAGATTATAAAATGACAGATGCTATGATTCAAGGATTTATGAGAAAAATATCTAGGAGTAGGATTTCAAGACCTAGGATTGTTATTTGTATTCCTTCAGGAGTGACAGATGTTGAACAACGATCTGTTCGAGAATCTGCAGAACATGCAAATGCTAGTGAAGTACATTTAATAGAGGAACCAATGGCTGCTGCAATTGGTATTGGTTTAGATGTTAGTAAACCAGTTGGAAATATGATTGTTGATATTGGAGGAGGAACAACTGAAATTGCAGTTATTTCATTAAATGGAATTGGAGCTTTAGAAACTATTAAAATTGC
>CAYVBB010000127.1:0-4158 GCA_964448515.1 uncultured bacterium
ATCAAATAAAAACTTTAATAATTATCCAAATCTATGGGGGTGGAAGGATCCTATAAATACTTTTACTATTGATATATGGAAAAAGATATTTCCAGATTTATCTATAATAAATATTAATAGAAATCCTCTAGATGTTTCTTGTAGTTTAATAAATAGACAAAAAAAATTAAGAATTAAAGATAATAGTAAGATTAATAATTTTTTTAATTCCTTCATCCCATTATTGTCTATAAACAAAGGTTCAATATACAGTTCTTTTAATCTTAATACTATTGATGATTGTTTGATCTTATATAAAAAATATTATGAAAAAATAAATATAAATAATAAGTCAAATATAAAGCAGTTAAATATTAATTTTGAAAATTTAGTTAATAATCCTGAACAGGAGATATTAAAAATTTACAAGTTCTGTGAGATTGATAATTATAATTTAAATGAAGATTCTAGGCTTATTAATCGTAATATTTTAAATAAGTATAAGGATTGTGATTTGATTTATAATGAAGAATTATTAAAGTCAATATCTTATGAATAGTAAAAAAAATAACTGCTCAGTTATTACAGTTAATTACAATTCTTTTTTATTTACAAAAAATCTTCTTTTTTCTTTAAGAATGAGTAATTGTAAAGAAGATTTATTATACATAATAGATAATTTTTCAACAGATGATTCTTATAATAAAATTTTCAACTTGTTAAAATTTAATGATGAAAATAAAGTAACTTTTTATAATTCAAAAATTTTAACTTGTTATAAGATTAATAATATTTATTTAATTAGATTAAGAAAAAATTATGGTTATGCTTCTGCTGTAAATATACCATTAGAAATAGAAAGTAAGAAAAATAAGAATTCTTATTATTGGGTAATAAATAATGATATTGATGTTGAGTCTAATACTCTGGAATTATTAAAGGAACAATATTTAAGTAATTCTATTACTTCTCCGATGGTATATGATTTTGATAATAGGGATAAAATTCAATCATTAGGATGTAAAGTCGATTCATATTTTTTAACAACTAGAAATATAAAATCAATTAATTCTTTAAAGAATACAAAGATAGATTATTTATCTGGTGTTTCTCTTTTTTTTGATAATAATGTTTTAAATAAAGTTGGATTTTTTTCTGAAAGTTATTTTATGTATTATGAAGATGTAGATTGGTCAATTAGGGCTTTAAATAATAATATTAAATTAAAAGTCAATTTAAATACAAAAATATTTCATAATCATAAAGATCATATCAACTTTAAATTAAAAATTTATTACATATTCAATAGATTAAGGCTATCTGTTAAGTTCTATAAATCTAAGATCCCATTAGTTTTTTTATATACTATTATAAGTTTGCTATTCCAAATTTTCAGATATTTTTTTATAATTAAAAATGTTAAATAAATTAATAAATATATTAGCAATATTAACAATTTCACTAATTGGTGCTGATAGAATAAATATATTAACTGATTCTTTTGAATTTTTTGTATTTACTCCATTTTTATTGTTTAGTTTTTTACTTATTTTTTTATTACTCATATATAAAAATCATAACCTTGATACAAGCTGGATTATAACAAATAATTATATTGTATTATTTTTTTCAATTTACTTTATTACATGTATTGTTAGTATATTTTTTTCTATTGATATGTATATATCAATTAAAAGATTCATTTTATTGATTTATTTGATTATTGTACCTGGGATATTATTATCTTATTATAATGATAAAAATGAACTAAAAAGAATTTTAGTTAATTCATCTATATTAGGTTCTCTTATTTTCTATGTATTTAATTTAATTTTAATTGTTAATTGGTTTACAAATTTTGATATTGATATTAGTATTATAAATTTTGTTCCAGACCAAATTGCTTATTTTATTCCAAGGCTTGGTGGTTATACAATGGATTCAAATAGAGGTAATGTTATATTATGTTTTTTTAGTTTAATTTTATTTTTATTTAATAAGCAATCAAAAGTAAACTTTATAATAATTGTAACTAATATTCTTTTTTTATTACTTAGTTTTTCAAGAACAATATATTTATTATTATTTATGATATTAATATATCAATTATTTATTACTAATAGAGAAACAAGGAAGATAATATTTAAAAATTTAATATATGTTTTTTTATTTTTTATTATTACTATTTTTTATTTAAATATTAATGATTATATAAATTTGGAGTTAACATTAAATGAAAGGTTTAATATTTTTGAAATATCAAGATTTTCATCAGCTGGTATCCATATTAAATTAATAAATGAAGGGTTTTATAAAGCATTTAATGATTTAAAGATATTACTTTTTGGTTCTGGTTTTGGAACATCATATTTATTAATAAAAGGATATTATTGGAGTGGGGTTAAGTATGGTAATTATCATTCTTTATATATAACATCTCTTGTTGAATCGGGGTTCTTTAACTTTCTATCTATATTTGTAATTTCCTTTCTTATGCCTATGATCTTAGACTATAAAAATTATATAGCTTCATTCTTATTCGGATTATTATTTTTCAATATATTCTACCAATTGATAATGGAACCACTATTTTGGTTTTCAATTTTATTATTTTATAAGTTTTATTATTTAGATTATATATATGAAAAGTAGAATTGTAATTGATATTAGAATGATTAATAATTCTGGAATTGGGACGTATATTCAAAATATAATATGTGGAATCGTTAATAATTATAAAAAAAAAAATATAATACTTCTAATAAAGCCCAATTTTGATTATTCAAATATATTAAACGATTTAAAATTTAATAATTTTAAAATTATAAAAATAAATTCTTCAATTTATTCTATTAGAGAACAGTTTGAAATTTATATTAAATTGTTTAAATACAAAATTGATTTATACTGGGTGCCTCATTACAATATTCCAATATTATTACAAGCAAAATTATTAGTTACAATTCATGATATTTGGCATATCGTTGATAAAACATCTAATAGATTTTTGAGAAAATTTTATGCTAAAGTTTTATTTTATCTTATCAAAATAAAAAAAACAAATATTATAGCAGTCTCTAATTTTACAAAGAATGAAATTATTTCTCATACAAACATTTTATATAATATTACAGTAATAAAAAATGGAATAGATAAATTTTGGAAGTCTAATAAATTATATAAAAATAATAATAAAATATTATATGTTGGGAATATAAAAAAACATAAGAATGTTGATTTATTAATCAATGCATTTAAAGAAATAAATATCTCTTCCTATAAACTTTTATTAATAGGTAATTCTGACCTTTTTTTTAAAGAAAATAATTTTAATAATAATATTGAATTTATTAATGAAATAGATAGAGAGAATTTAATTGAATATTATAATAATGCAAGGTTGCTTGTCTTACCTTCAAGATATGAGGGGTTTGGTTTTACACCATTGGAATCTATGGCTTGTGAATGTCCTGCATTGGTTGCCGACTCTGGATCTATCAAAGAAATTTGTAAAGATGGTGCATTTTATTTTAATTTAAATAAAGAAGATGATTTGAAAAATAAAATTATATACTTATTAAATAATAATGAAGTATGTGATAATTTAATTGAAAAAGGAAAAGAAATTGTAAAACAATATGATTGGTCTAAAACAGTTCATGAAACTATAAAAAAAATTGATAAACTATTAGTAAATTAAATCTATTAATTATAATTGATTTTTATAAATTACAAAAAATAATATGCTCAACTTAAAATATATAAACGAAAATATTGACTTTGTAAAAGACTGCATTAAACAAAAAAAATGTGATGTCAATTTAGATAATATTATATCATTAGATTCCGATAGAAAATCTTTAATTAATAAAGTTGAAAAATTAAAAGCTAAAAGAAATAAGTTAAATAAAAAAATATCAAAAAATAGAACTGATAAATCTGTAGATAATTCTTCGTTAATTCAGAAAATGAAAGAAATTTCAATAGAAATTAAAGATTTAGATAAATTATTAGTATCTGTTAATGATAGTTTAAATAAACAATTATTGTATGTTCCTAATATAATCGATAAAACTGTTCCAATTGGTTCGGTTGAAGATAATGTTATAGTAAAAGAATGGGGTGAAAAGCCTGATTTTGACTTTGATATTAAAGATCATAAAAGTTTATGTGAACTTA
>CAYVBB010000128.1:0-4152 GCA_964448515.1 uncultured bacterium
ATTACACCATGACGGATTAGCAATCCGCTGCATTACCACTCTGCCAACTCTCCATAAATTTTGCGGAGAGGACAGGATTCGAACCTGCAACCCCAGAAGGGCGACGGTTTTCAAGACCGCTCGACAGCCGTTGTCCACCTCTCCGTGAAAATTTAATTATTTGTTTACTTTTTAAAAACCTGAAACTTTACCAGATTTTTTATAAAGTTGAAATACTATATGCCAACCAAGTGCAATAACTACAAGTAATACTAATCCTGTACAATTAAACAATTTACCATTAAATACAACAGTATGTTGATTAATCATTGTCCATAATAAAGGTACAGACATATAAGTATTATGTTTAGATCTTAATCCTGCTAATGCAACTAGATTGCCATCAGGAGCATCACCATTTTTAATTGCAGTTATAATTTGTTGTTGAGCAGGCCATATTCTAAACCATACATTAAATGCCATTATTGTACCGAACATTGCCCCTATATGTATATTCACTGCTCTGTAACTATAGTTTGCGCAACATATCATAGCATATTCAATACCAGCGATAAGTAAAAAACTTATAACTGTTACTAATCGAGTATTTTTAGCTAAAGCAGATTTATATAAAAAATCATAAACAAATACTGCTAGAAATGTTACTAGAATCATCATATGTGTCCACATATTTACTTCAGAGGACATCATTCCTTCAGATTCACCCATTCCTAAGCTACCATTCCAGAATATTACATATAATAGTACTATTCCTGTAAACCATGTCCATGCAGCACCCCATCTAAACCAGTATAGTGCTCTAGGCATTAGTTCTGGAACGACTTTCTTTTTTGTATCACCATCCATTGTAGCAGCAACATGTCCATTAATAAAATTAAAAAAGTATAATAAACCAATCCACATAATACCTGCTATAATGTGTAGCCATTTAGCTACAGGATTTAACATATTTAGAAAATCCATTTTTTCTTCCCCTTTTGTTTATTTAGAGTTCTTCCGTATTATTTGCCAAGAAGTCCCTCATTCCATCATCACTTGGTTTCATACCAGTTTTTCCTTGTGCCCAACCAGCAGGACATACTTCACCATGCTTATTATGATGATCCAAAGCATCAATCAATCTCAGCATCTCATCCATATTTCTTCCAAGTGGTAAATCATTTTTAATTTCATGTCTTACATTACCTTCTTCATCAATAAGAAAAGATCCTCTTAGTGCAACTCCACCTCCAACAGAAGTTTCTTCATCATTATCATCTGTCATTACTGTAGCTGGTGTCGTACCTAAAAGAACATCATATTTCCTTGCAATAGACTTATCAATGTCAGCTAAAAGTGGATATTGTATATTTCCTATTCCACCTTTATTAACTGGCATTTCTTTCCATCTTAAATGTGAAAAATGTGAATCAATTGAGCACCCAAGAACTTGAGTGTTTCGCTTTTCAAAGTCTGGAAGACGTTTGTCAAAAGCGATTAATTCACTTGGTCAAACAAATGTAAAATCTAAAGGATAGAAAAATAAAACAACTTTTTTGCCTTTATAATCAGATAAACTAACTTCTTTAAAGCTATTGTCAGGCATTACAGCTTGGGCTTTAAAATTTGGTGCTGATTTAGTAACTAACATTAATGATGCTCCTTAAATTAACTTTTATTTAAAAATATAGTTATATAATGTATTATTTATGTAAGATAAAAGACAATGTTTATCTGTTTCTAGCAGCGAGTATTAAATCTTTTATTTTTTGATAATTGCCTGAGCATTCTCCAAGCTCTGTTGGATCTGGGTTGTTATATGTTAAATTAATTCTTGCAAACTCAACTCCATATTTATCTAAAATAACAAAATCTCTTAAGGAAGTATTCCATAAATCCCAAACATCACCATTTTCATCTTCTGGGAAACATAAATTACTATTTTCATTATTACAATTAATACCATCATCATAATCTTGAGTCCATGGGAGAATTCTAGGACCTTCATCACAAGTTGAAGAGGAACATTCACTATCACATATCATACATGAAACAGAATCATTAATATATTGATAACCATTAATGCCCATCATTTTTACATCTGTAATTCCTTCATCTACTAATTCTCGATATAAATCATTAATGACACCGAACCGGGCCTTGCAAGTGCTTCAGCCTTGCTTACCAAAGTAATAACATGAAACCTGACCATTAAAATATGATGGACCAATATCTAGATTATAAAATTCAGAAGCTGCATTAATATCTCTAAGAGTAAAATCAGGGTTTTGATCTTGAACTTGAATAATATTATTAATCAACTGAACAATGTCAGTAACATTAATATATCCATCTGAATTTAAATCAGCATAATCTAATTGTTCTTCATCTAATAAGTTGTTTTCAATAATATGAGAAATAATTGCAATAATATCTGTAACATTAACTAAAAAATCAAAATTCACATCTCCTTTTTGATATGGGTTTTCATATATTTGCTCTGCCCAAATACCACTTGCACCTGTTTGACCAATATTATTTATCCATCCTTCTTGGTTACTATTTTGTGAATATGTATAAAGTGTTCCTGAAGAATAAGACCAAAGTGCTTGGGTATTTGCATCAGCAGCATCAATTCTTAACCAATATGGACTATCTGAATCTAAGTAAATACATAAATCTGTTGTAACAATTAAATTATAACCAGATAAATTAAATGGATCAAGAGTATGATTCCATTGAGATAATTCTGAAACTAATTCTCCTGGGATCCCATTATTATCTTGTCTTATAGATATAATTAGATTTCCCTCTTGTGACTGTAGTGACATATAAAAAACAATTGCCTCTAAAACATAATTATTTGATACAGTAAATCGAGTTGCCATTGATTGATTGATAGATATTCCATGTCCATCATCAATAATAGGCGGAGAACCTGTATTGTAAATAGTAGTTCTATCCTGAGAAAAGATACTTAATTGAAGTAATATTAATATTATAGATAATTTCTTCACTATGGAATATATATAATTATTAAAATAAAAAACAATATACTTATTTAGTTAATTTCAACATTAAAAGGAACTAATAATTGAATATCGTCATTCATTATAACAGGTATAATATTTAAAGTTTTCAGTTCATCTGATATTTCTTCAGGAAATAAGTTTTCTAAATCTATATTAGTAATTTCAGATTTTTCTTCTCCATCACCAAGAAAACTAAAAAGACTAAATTCTTTTACTTCAGGATATTCAATTATATCTACTTCACTATCACTTGTTATTCCAATACTTTCCTTGGTAATATTAATAGCATCATGAAGTCCTCCAATTTCATCAATTAATCCATTTTCTTTTGCTTCTTTACCAGACCAAACTCTTCCAAGAGCAATTTCATCTAATTCATCAATATCATTTAAAGTTTTTCTTCCATTTACAACTTTTTGTTTAAAAGTATTATAAATATCAAATAAGGATTCAATAACAATATCCTCTTCTTTATCACTATATAAACGAGAATCTGTTCCAAAATCTGCATTTTCACCACGTTTAATATTCTCTGTATAGATTCCAATTCTATTTAAAAGTTGAGAAAAATTAATTCTTATGTAGACAACACCGATTGAACCGGTAACTGAAGTTTCATTTGCAACAATTTTATCAGCTTCACATGCTATGTAATATCCACCTGATGCTGCAGTGTCAGACATTGATACAATAAATGGTTTTTTATTTTTTTTGTCTTCAGTTGTAGTTTTATAAATCTCTCTCCAAATCATATCAGATGCTAGAGCAGAACCACCACCGCTATCAATTCTTAGAACAATAGCATCAATGTCATCATTTTCTCTTGCTTCTTTTATAGCATTTTTGATAGTAATATCACCCATTAGTGTTGATCCAGCAGGGCCAGGATTGCTTTCTCCACTAATTATGCCCCCAACAGCATATATTACTGCTATTGTTGGTTTTTTAATATGGTTCCAATCATAAGAATAATTTTCATAATTAATATATTCTTCCCATTTTATTATTTTAGTTTTATTTTGATTTAAATTTTTAATGTATTTATCAAATTCATCAGGATACATAGTACCTGTTATAAGTTCTTTTTCAATTGCGTCTTTAATATTTAAATAAGGTCCTGAATCTACAGTAATCAATGTAT
>CAYVBB010000129.1:0-4126 GCA_964448515.1 uncultured bacterium
AAAAACTACTTGTACTGGTGTTGAAATGTTTAGAAAGCTCCTTGATGAAGGTCAAGCTGGAGATAATGCTGGATTATTATTAAGGGGAGTTGATAAAGAGGATATAAATAGAGGTATGGTTCTTGCTAAGCCTGGTTCTATTACTCCTCATACTAAATTTACAGCATCTGTTTATGTTTTAAAAAAGGAAGAAGGTGGAAGACATACTCCTTTCTTTAAAGGTTATAGACCTCAGTTTTATTTTAGAACAACTGATGTTACAGGTAATGTAATACTTCCAGCAGGTACTGAGATGGTTATGCCTGGGGATAATGTAGATCTTGATATTGAATTAATTACTCCAATTGCTATGGAAAAAGAATTAAGATTTGCTATCAGAGAAGGTGGCCATACTGTTGGCGCTGGTGTTGTTACTAAAATTCAAGGATAATAACTGTGGCTGGAAATAGTAAAAGAGATATTGTTCAAATTGAAAGTACTGCTGGAACAGGCTATAGATATTCAATAACTAAGAATAAGCGATTGCATCCTGAAAAAATTGAATATAAGAAATATGATCCTGTTGTAAGAAAGCATGTGATTTTTAGAGAAACAAAATAAATATTAATTGCTAGGTGAGTAGCGATTGCTAGGTGAGTAGTTCAACTGGTAGAGCGCCGGCCTCCAAAGCCGGAAGTTGAGGGTTCGAGTCCTTCCTCACCTGCTGGAGAAATGTTATAATGTTTAAAGGTATATCTGAATATTTTAAAAGTATTAGAGTTGAAATGGGTAAAGTTTCTTGGATGACAAGAGATCAGGCTGTTAATTCAACTTTTATTGTTGGTGTTTTTGCTTTTATTATAGCGATTTTTTTATTTGTTTTAGATATTGGACTATCTGAATTTGTTAATATTTTATATAATTTTATTTAGGTAACAGGTATGGAAAAAGCTATAGATAATAATGATTCATTTAACTGGTTTTCTTTACGAGTTATATCTGGTAAAGAAAGAGTTGTTGAAGATACCATCCTTTATGAATCGAAGATAGAAAAAATTGATGATTCTATAGAAGAGGTTTTTGTCCCTTTTGAAAAAGTTGTTAAAATAGTTAACAGCAAAAAGGTTATTAAAGAAAGAGTTTTTTTCCCTGGATATATTTTAATTAAGATGAAACTAAATAAAGTAACAAGGTATTTTATAGAAAATATTCAAGGAGTGATAAGTTTTGTTGGTGCAAAAGGTAGACAGCCTATTCCTTTAAGGGATACAGAAATAAAGAAGATTTTCGGAGAAGTTGAGCGTAAAGAAGGACGTGAAATGATTGTTTCTCCATTTCAAAAGGATGATAGTGTTAAGATAATAGCTGGTCCTTTTATTGATTTTTCAGGAGTTGTTAAAGAAACAAATGATGAAAAACAAAAGGTTAAAGTTACTATTTCAATTTTTGGGAGATCTACTCCTGTTGAGCTTGATTATTTTCAAGTTGAATTAGAAAGATAAAGTTTATTATGGCAGATAAAAAAATAGAAGGTTATATAAAATTGCAAATTGAAGGTGGAAAGGCAAATCCATCTCCACCAGTTGGTCCTGCTTTAGGTCAGCATGGTGTAAATATAATGGATTTTTGTAAGGCTTTTAATGCGCAAACTCAGGATCAGGGAGGAAAGGTAATTCCAGTTATTATTACAGTGTATGCTGATAGATCCTTTACTTTTATAACTAAAACTCCTCCTGTTCCATCTTTAATTTTGGAAGGTTGTGGAATTAAAAAAGGTTCTGGAGAACCAAATAGAGATATAGTAGGTTCAATTTCAATGTCAAAAGTTGAAGAAATTGCAAAAATAAAATTACCAGATTTAAATACTAAAAAATTAGATTCTGCTGTTAATATGGTTAAAGGTACAGCTAGAAGTATGGGAGTTAAAGTAGAGGGATAAAAAAATATGCTTAGAGGTAAAAAATATAAACAAAGTGTGTCATCTTATAATCCAATGGAAGAGTATGGATTAGATAAGGCAATTGATTTATTGCATAGTTTTTCTAAATCTAATTTTGATGAATCTGTAGATATTTATGTTAATTTAGGTGTTGATCCTCGTCATGCAGATCAATTAGTGAGAGGAATGGTTTCTCTTCCAAATGGTACTGGAAAAAAAATTAGAGTTGTAGTTTTATCAAAAGATGATAAAAAAAATAAAAAAGCAAAAGATTTGGGTGCTTTAGAATCTGGCTCTAAAGAATTATTAGATAAAATTTCTAAAGGGTGGTTGGATTTCGATGTTTTGATTTCTTCTCCTGATATGATGGCCGAAGTTGGTAAGCTTGGTAGAGTTTTGGGACCAAGGGGTTTGATGCCTAATCCAAAAACAGGAACAGTTACACCTGATATTGAAAAAGCTGTTGAAGAAGTTATTGCAGGAAAGGTTGAATATAGAGTTGATAAAGCTGGTATTATTGCAGTTAGTGTAGGAAAAATGTCTTTTGAAAAAGATAAAATAATAGAAAATATTAATGCATGTATTGGAGCAATTTTAAAGGCTAAGCCTAGCAGTGTTAAAGGTATATATTTTAAAAAGTTTTCAATTTCCTCAACGATGAGTCCAAGTTTAAAAATAGATAAAAGTGAGTTTATAAATTAAATTTTAATAAAAGTGAATAATTATGCCTAGTCAAAAAAATATAAATACAGTCGAAAAATTAACAGATAAATTTAAAAATTCTTCTGCTTTGTATTTTGCTAAATACACGGGAGTTAATGTTGAGCAAGCAGCTAAATTAAGAATGAAATTTATTGATAATGATGTAGATTTTTTGGTTTCCAAGAATACTTTAAGTAAGATTGCAGCAAAAAATGCTGGTTATGATGATTTATTTGATAATATTTTATCGGGACAAATAGCAATAGCCTATGCTAATAGTGATCCAACATCACCTGCTAGAGTAATAAAAGAATTTTCTAAGGATAATGAATCATTTGAAGTAGTTGGTTTGTATTTTGATGGCAATCTTTATGATCCATCGAAATACAAAGAATTAGCTAGTTTACCTACAAAAGATGTACTGCTTACTAAATTTATATATTGCCTCAATTCACCTATGTCAAATACGGTTTCATTGTTGAATGCATCTATGATAAAATTAGCAGGTACACTTAAAAGTTTAGAGAGTCAAAAGAAATAAAAATTTAATAATAAGGGGAATGTTAAAATGGCAAAAATAAGTAAAGATGATGTTTTAGGTTATTTAGAAACAGCTAATATGCTGGAAATTTCTGAATTAATTAAAGATATTGAAGATAAATTTAATGTTTCAGCAGCAGCTCCAGTTGCTGTTGCAGGAGGTGCCGCTGCAGGTGCACCAGCTGAAGGTGCAGCTGAAGAAAAATCTGATTTTAAGGTTGAGTTAACTGCTGCAGGTGATAAGAAAATTGCTGTTATAAAAGTTATTAGAGAAGTTACTTCTCTTGGATTAAAAGAGGCTAAAGAATTAGCTGATGGTGCTCCAAGTGTTGTTAAGGATTCTGCTCCAAAAGAAGAAGCAGAAGAATTAAAAGCAAAATTAGAAGAAGCTGGCGCAACGGTAACTTTAAGCTAGTTCAGACAATTTTTACAAAAAAGAAAATTCAATATAGTTCTTTATTAATCTATATTAAAATCAAATATGGAGGTGTATACTGCTAGATGAAAAATAATACAATTCACGATTTCTCAAAAAACAATTTTAGTATTAATTTGCCAGATTTATTGGCTATACAGGTAGAATCTTGGAAAGATTTTTTGCAAGAAGATGTTTTACCAGAAAAGAGAAAGAATCTAGGGCTAGAAGCTGTTCTTAGAAATACTTTTCCTATTGAAGATAATCATAGGAATTATGTTTTAGAATATAAGTTCTATTTTTTAGGTTTACCGAAATATTCAGTAAAAGAATGTTTGGAAAGAAGAATTTCTTATAATGTTCCCTTAAAAGTTAAGTTTGTTTTACATATAACAGATGAAAATGATAAATCTAAATATGTTCAAAACATAGAGCAGGATGTATTTTTTGGAAATATACCATATATGACGGAATCTGGTACATTTATAATTAATGGAGCTGAAAGAGTAATTGTTAGTCAATTACAAAGATCTCCGGGCGTATTTTTTGAT
>CAYVBB010000130.1:0-4122 GCA_964448515.1 uncultured bacterium
TCATTACAGTCTGCAGTTAAGTCTCCATCTGTATCTGTATCTGCATTACCACATACACATTGACCAGGTTATGTTTTATTATCATCATCTTCACAACCATCAAGACAATCAGGAGTTAAATCTGAATCAGTATCTAGAAAATCATCAGATCCATCACAAATATCTACAGCATCACATGCAGTATCATTATCAACATCACTACATGCTGAAACACTAACTGCGGAAGGAGCACTTACAACATACTCATTCATTCCATCTGGAGCAGATAAAACAATATCAGATATTGAAATATTAAAACCAGCTGAAGACTCAGTAAAGCTTAATGTAGCTAAAGTACCACTACCGGCAGGTAGAGTATCACCTGAAAAGGAGTAACCCAATACCTGATTATCATCATGGTTATTATCTATAGAAGAAGTAGCACCGCTAAGTGAAACACCTGCATAATTAAATTCATATGCTGCAATTGGATAACTAGAGTCATAAGAAACAGTTACACTACCTGTTGAATCTGATGATAAACTTAATACAACACAATCGTTTGCAGTATCTGTATCACATGTACCACAATTATCTGTGTAAGCGCTTCCATTTGGAGTTGCTGCGCAATCACAAGTTCCAGTATCAGGAGTATTATCATTTGAAGAATCTGCATCACATACTCCACAAGTATCTTCTAGATTTGAACCACCACATACATTTGCACAGTCATTACCAATTCCATCAACACCAGTACCAACTAAAGCAGTATCACAGTTTCCTGCACAATCTTCTACAGAACCAGTATTACAAGCACAGCCTGTACTACAAGTATTGCTATTAGCTGTTGTACTATCGTTATAATCAATATCAGGATTTTGACCTTGGAATGTATTTCCAGATATTGTGTTTGATAGCGTAACATCTACATCTACATACACACCTGAAAATACTCCTTCACGACCATTATTTAATATATCATTATTTATTAATTCAAAACCAAATTGAGCATTTGCATTAGGGCCATTATAACTATTTGCTGAAGAAACTCCACCCATTGCATCACCACCATTACCTATACCATTAAATGATCTGTAATTATTGCCCGATATAGTATTACCAGAAACTGTTATTTCAGCTGCACTCCATAATTGCACACCTGAGTTCCAGTTATCATAAACATTGTTATTTGAAAAAGTATTATCAATACCACCAATACTTAAAAGACCATTATTCATATTATTATAAACCACATTATCAAAAACATTTGTATTAGAACAACCTGAAGCTCCATCATAACTTCCAGCTGCTAAATAAATACCAGACTCGAAGTTGTCATGAGATACATTATCATGAATAGATCCATTATGACTATCTTGAAAACGAATACCTCTTAAATTATCATATACAGTATTGTTAGCAATTTCACTACCATTAGAATTTCTAATTCTCATCGCACCACCGCTTGATGTATGAGAAGAAGCCCATAATGCAGCATAGTCAGCTTGAGCTGTATCAGAAGTTGCATCTGGTAATGGCTCTCCATCATATCCATTATGATAGAAAGTACTGTTTAGAACATTAACAGCACCAGTTGATTTACTATATATACCATATCTACCATTTCTAATTGTTACGTTTTGAATTGTAACATCACATTCAGCACCAGAACTATAACATATTTTAACAACATCTGCATTAATATCTGCATTTTCTATAAATACAGAATTTTGATCTGCACCATTTAATGTTAAACTTTTATCAATTGTAAAAGGACCTGTATATGTTCCAGCTGGAACATCTAAAACAGAACCTTCAGCTGCTAAATCAATAGCATTTTGAAGTGAATTTCCTCCATCGCAATGGCCAAAGCCATCATTTACTAACAATCCATTTGGTGTGCCTGCACAATCATCACAATCATCACCAGTATTATCAGCAGCTACACAACCACAATCACTCTCCCATGAATCTCCACCTGCATCACCTGCGCAATCCACAGCTGTAACAGTACCATCAGAGCTAACAATATTTGAATTTGCGTCAGCTACTAAAGCAGCATAAGCAAAACTTGTACCATAAGAAGTTGCAACAACTGTTATAGGCATACCAAGCGCTGCTGAATAAAGTGCTGAGTCTGCAGTAGAAGTTACCAGCCAATAATTTTCATCATCAGAAAAAGAAATATTTGAAGTCGCAATAGGAACTCCATTAGAATATAAATCACTCGCAGACAGTAACGCTCCAACAAACATATTATAATTATTATTAGAAACAGTTCCTTCACAAGCAACTAAATTTACTCCAACACCCAATATATCTGTAGGACTACCATCAAAAGTATTTCCTGACACAGTTAACTCAATAGCGCTTTGAGCTTGAACACCTATACTAATTGGAGTACCAGCCAAATCAACATTAACTATATCTGAAATTGTATTTCCAGTTACAGATACATTTACTGTATTTGAACCTAAAGAAATACCAGAGCCATGTACACCGCTAATTGTATTATTTGAAATTGTTATATCATCTGGAACATAACCAGAAGCACCATAAGTTAAAATACCATAAGCAAGAGGAGAACCATTTCCTGGATTACCCAATGCCATACCTGAAATTGTATTTCCATCAACTGTAATATGGCTCGTTCTTGGAGCAATTAAAATACCAGTTGTTGTTAAATTATCACCAGTAATTGTAAAACCTGATAAAGTTACATTAGATACCTCCAATGAATTATAAACCGGATCTCCAATTGTAATACCACCAGATAAACCAGAAGCATCAACTGTACATGTTGCACCAGTAGCACATTGAACTGTTATATCAGATTGTAAAATAGCAAATGGACTATAATCGCCAGACGGAACAGTTACTGTTCCACCTAAAGCCATAGCACTAGCTAAAGTTCCATCACCATCACAAATACCAAAACCATCATCTACTAATCCTGAATTACATACATCATCACAACCATATGATCCAACACAGGGATCAACATCATCACATATATTATCTCCATCAGCATCTACCACAGTTCCATCACATGTACCATTACAATCAAAAATATTTGATGCACAATTATCATCAAGATCCCATTCGCTTGCACAATTTTGTGCAACCCATGCCTCAGGATCATCAATTCCTTGCATATCACTACTTAAATTACAACTTTGAGAACTATGACCTACTCGTCCAGTAGGAGCAGAGTCTTTACACCCAAAGATAGATGTTCCATCGTTTGGCAATCCATCACCATCATTATCCTCATACCATAAAATATTATTATTAGCTTCACAATAAGTAGTATCATCTTGATCTACATCTGCGCACCATCCATCATCATCACCATCATTATCTACAATAGTTTGATTTACACATGATTCACAAATACCATCAACTACATCACCAGCACAATTACATGCACCAACAGCAATTTCTGCGTTACCGCATCCACAATCACCTGCATCTATTTTATTTGGATCATCAGCACAAGCATCATTACAATCAGCTGTGCCATCTGAATCTGAATCTGTATCTGCAAAGCCACATCCACATTGTCCAGGAGCTGTTTTATTAGGATCATCAGCACAATCATCAAGACTATCAGGTGTTGAATCTGAATCAGTATCTACAAAATCATCTGCTCCATCACAAATATCTACAGCATCACATGCGGTATCACTATCTGCATCATCACAAGCAGAAACAGCTACTCCTGAAGGAAGATTTGCAACATACTCAGTCATTGCATCTGGCGCAGTTAGAACTATATCAGATATTGATACATCATATCCACTTGACGACTCTATAAAACTTAATGTAGCTAAAGTGCCTGATTGATCAAGAGAACAAGGACCTTGATCACAAGTAGCAGGTAAAGGATCTCCCCATAAAACATAACCAAGAACCTGATTATCATCAAAGCCATTCTCTATACTTGAACTAACATTATATAAACTAACACCTGAATAATTAAATTCGTAACCAGCAATCGGATAACTAGATACATATGAAACAACTATCTCATCTGTATCTGTTGATGATAAACTTAATACAACACAATCATTTGCTGTCTCTGTGTCACATGTTCCACAATTATCTACATAAGCACTTCCATTTGGCGTGCCTTCACAGTCA
>CAYVBB010000131.1:0-3995 GCA_964448515.1 uncultured bacterium
TATGAGGAATGTTATTCAACAATAAAATAATTTATGAATATAATTTTAAATAGAATTGTTAATTTGTTTAAACCATGGTTTGCTGTCGATTCTAGATCTTTAGGTTTATTTAGAATTGTTTTTGGCTATTTATGCTTATTTGATATTTTAAGAAGATGGGAGTTTATTGATATTTTTTATACTCAAGCATCAATAATTCAATCATCTTTAACATCAAGCTCCTATAAAAATTTCACATTATTAAATACTTTTACTGCTTCCTGGGAAGTTCATTTATTCTTTTTATTTGGTATAGTTTTTTCTTTTATGCTAATGATTGGTTATAAGACAAAATTATCTCAAGTAATGTGTGCTATTATAATAATTAGTATTCATAATAGAGCTATTATGTTAGAAAATGCAGCTGATTTTTTTATGAATTGCATGTTGATTTGGACAGTTTTTCTTCCTCTTGGTATTAGTTTTAGTATTGATTCATTATCTAATACATTAAAAAATAATAAAGAAAATTCTATTGATGATTTAAATAATAGGGACTTTGGTGTAAAAAAATCTCAAACTCTCTATTCTTTTGCATATTTTTGTATGATTTATCAGCTTGCTACTATCTATTTCTTTACAGGGCTTGATAAAACAGGCTACGATTGGATGAATGGGTCTGCAGTTTATAAAATGTTTCAACTGGATACTTTTTTAACTCCAGTTGGTTATTTTTTAAGAGAATATATTACTTTCCCAGTATCTAAATTTTTCACCTATTCAACCCTAGGAATAGAATATTTTGCACCAGTTATTTTATTTTTTCCTTTTTACTCTTACATTTTAAGATTTTTATTTATAATAGTATATTCAATATTTCATATTAGTATTCGTTTAGTAATTAAGGTTGGTTTGTTCTCATATGTCCTTATGTGTTGTTTTATTTTACTAATTGATAAATATTTTATTGAAAAATTTAAATTATTTATTTTAAATAATAAGTATATATTGTTTTATGATTCAGATTGTGGTTTTTGTCACTATTCTATACGTGTTATCAAGCGTTTAGATGTTTTTCAAAGATTAGTATTTGCTGATAAAACATATAGTGGTAGGAAACCTAATTCATTAGATGATGCATTAAACTACACAGCATTGTTATATAATCCTACCAATGAGAAGGTATGGTTAAAACATGAAGTATTTGGAAAAATTTTAATTATACTACCTTTTGGTTTTCTATTTGGGTGGATTTTCTTTATTCCGGGGGTGTCTATTATTTTTAGAAAAATTTATGATATTGTGGCTTTTAGAAGAACAGATATAAGCAAATATTTTGGTTTACCTGCATGTGATTTGGAAAAAAAGTTAATTAAGGAAAATAACAGTAATGATTTTGTTATTCCTTTTTATAAAAAAAATCTTATACATATAAAAAATACAGTTAATGTTTTTGTATTATTAATTATTTTTTGGTCAAGTATAAATTATAGCTTAGCAGCTAATGATGGCGTGAATGATTTGATGGAAGATTATGGTTTTGGTAAGAATTATTTTAAGCATAATCAAACATTAAAAAAGATTGCTTATTATCCACGTATGATTCAAAGATGGAATATGTTTTCACCAACAGTTTTAGCAACTGACAAGGTTCTTATTATTGAAGCGACACTAACAAATGGTGATATTATAGATCCTTTTACTGGAGTAAAGCCAGTTTTAGATAATGTGGATTATAATGTGTTATGGCATAATCATAATCAGTTTTGGCGTAAATTTTCTAGTAGAGTTACTAAAAAAGGTAGAAAAAGTGTTTTAAACAGATTTGAAACTTGGTTGAAAAGATATAACAATACATATTTTGAAGATAATTTATATGGGAATAGAATAAAAGAAGTTAAAATTTGGTCTTTATCTCAAAGAAATAAAGATATAAATTCAAAAGCTAATTATAAAGTGTCAAAAAAATTATTAAATTCAAAACAATCAACTAAATCTAAAATAAATCCAGTTAATATAAATAGAAAGAAAAATTAATGAAAAAATTTATTATAATTACATTATTTACATTTTTTTATCCTCAATGAGCTATGTGAGCAAATCCTTCATTACCAGTTGGTAATTCAGATAGAGGTGTGGGACTTGGAGCAGGTGAAATTATGTTGTTTGCTGATATGAACTATCAAAATTTTGATTGGTGGCATGATCAAATAGAAAATGCTTATCAGCCTGGAACAAATGATCTTGAATATTTTGAGCACGAAGGTTTATTTAAAAATAAATCAATAAATTTAGGTGTATCTATTGGCTTAAGTGATTATTGGAATATGACAATTTCACAGCTTATTAGTGAACGTTGTATGGAATGGGAGGGCCCTGTTGATGAAGACACTGGGGAAAGCTTAACTGTGCATCATAGGTCTGAATGTTCATCTTCAAATTTTATTGATGGAAACAATACAATAGCTTTTGGTGGCTATTTAGGAGATACTAATTTAAATTTTAAGTATCTTTTATATAATCAAGGAAAGGGACCTGGGAGTAGGGTTTTTATAGGGGCTGGGCTTGCTATACCATCAAATGCAACTTTAACAGAATCTCCATGGACAAAGACTGTTTATGATCATGATAATGACCCAAATACTGAAGATGTAAATACATATTCGCCACATAGACATTTTTATCTGAGTGATGGCGCTTATAAATTAACTACTGAATTTCAATTCTTTAAAAAAAGAATTAAAAAGCCTGTATTTTGGGGTGGAACATTATCTATTAATACACCAATAAATAAAAGTGATTATGGATTTAAACCATCTACTAGATATGAACTATCTTTAATGGCATTATCGGGACCATTAAAACATGTTAAAACAAGTATGTTTATGCTTTCATCAATTGGATTAAATTTTACAATGGCTTATTCAGGCCCATCTGAATGGAATGGTGAAAGAACACCTAATTCTGAAGCAATTTTATACATTCCTGGGATTAGTTTTTTATTTGGTTCAGAGATTGGTACATTTGGTCTTAATTTTCAAAGAGGATATGAAGATTATTTACAGAATTCTCCAGAAGATATTGATGAAACGAATAAAATTTATTCGATATCTTTGAGTTATAGGAAAGTATTAGATAAATATATAGATAAACTTTATTGGAAATAATTATGAGTACTTTACGTTTACATAATACATTAAGTAGAAAAAAAGAAGACTTTGTACCTGTAGATAAAAATCATATAAAAATGTATACTTGTGGTCCTACTGTGTATAATTATGCTCATATTGGAAATGCTCGACCAGCCGTTGTTAGTGATTTAATTGTTAGATTGCTAAGATATTTATATCCAAAAGTTACGTACGTATCAAATATTACTGATATTGATGATAAAATTATTCAAGCTTCAAAAGAAACAAAAAAGCCAATAGCTGAAATAACAGAAAAGTTTGAAAAGATATATAATGAAGATATGAGTTCTTTAGGGGTTCTTCCTCCTGATATTCAGCCTAGAGCTACTGAGCATATAGATGATATGATTAAACTTGTTGAAGATATGATTGATAATGGTTGTGCTTATGAATCTGAAAAACATGTTTTATTTGATGTTAATTCATATAATGCGTATGGCAAATTATCAGGAAGAGATATTGAAGATCAATTAGCTGGAAGTAGAGTCGAAGTAGCATCATATAAAAAAGATCCTGGAGATTTTGTATTGTGGAAACCAAGTGTTGATGATGATCCAGGATGGAATTCTCCATGGGGTTTTGGTCGACCAGGATGGCATTTGGAATGTTCTGCTATGTCAGAGAAAAATTTAGGATTACCATTTGATATCCATGGTGGTGGTATGGATCTTATTTTTCCTCATCATGAAAATGAAGTAGCTCAAAGTTGTGGAGCACATGGCGAACAAAATGATCCTAAAATTTTTGTAAGATATTGGATGCACAATGCAATGCTTAACATTGGTGGGAAAAAAATGTCAAAATCTTTAGGTAATATTTTTTATA
>CAYVBB010000132.1:0-3863 GCA_964448515.1 uncultured bacterium
GATGGTTTTAATGAAATTTTATTAAACATCTATGACTATAAAGATGAAAATTTTGTAGATTCTATTCATTTTAGCCCATTAGGCATGAAGTTTATGGCAGGTGAGATTGGGTTAGTGATTTCTAATTTAATAAGCAATAAAAATAAATAGAATGAGAGTATTAGGCATATCATGTTACTATCATGATTCTGCAGCTTCAATAATAGTTGACGATGAAATTATTGCTGCAGTTCAGGAAGAAAGATTTACCAGAATTAAACATACTCCATTATTTCCATTAAATTCAATAAAATATTGTCTGGAAGAAACAGGGCTATCATTAAAAGAATTAGATGCTGTTGTATTTTATGATAAACCAGTATTAAAATTTGAAAGGTTAATTTCGACATTCTATTCCGTTGCTCCGAAAGGAATTTCTCTTTTTTTAAAATCTATTCCAATATGGTTAAATGAAAAATTATTTTTAAGAAAATTATTATTTAATAATCTCAAAGAAATAGATCCAACAATCAAAAAAAAAGAAATTAAATTTCTTTTTACTGAACATCATATTTCTCATGCTGCAAGTTCATTTTATCCATCCAACTTTAAAGAAAGTGCTATTCTTACCGTTGATGGTGTCGGTGAATGGTGTACAGCTTCAATTTGTTTTGGAGAAGATAAAAATATTAAAATCTTAAAGGAATTAAATTTCCCAAATTCATTAGGCCTATTATATAGTGCCTTTACATATTATCTTGGATTCAAAGTTAACTCAGGCGAATATAAATTAATGGGTTTGGCTCCATATGGAATGGAAAAATCTACTGATACAATTTCATTTATTGATAAAATCAAATCTGAAATAGTAGATATTAAAGACGATGGGTCTATCTTTTTAAATCAAAAATATTTTAAATATACATATGACCTAAGTATGGTAAAAGAAGATAAATTTCAGGAATTATTTGGAATTTCAACAAGAAAGGAGGAAGATAAAATTACTCAGAAACATTGTGATTTAGCTCTAGCTATTCAAAAAGTAACAGAAGAGATAATAATCAAAATGGTTAAAGAAACTAAGAGGTTAACCTCTTCCGAAAATTTATGTTTATCAGGAGGGGTTGCTCTAAACTGTGTGGCAAATGGAAAAATTGAAGAATTAAAATTATTCAAAAATATATATATTCAACCTGCATCAGGAGATGCAGGAGGATCTGTAGGATCTGCTTTAGCTATCAATCATATGTATTTTAAAAGAGAAAGGAAATATACTACAGATTATGATTTAATGAAAGGTTCATATTTAGGCCCATTATATTCAAATAACGAGATAATGATTATGAATAAAAAACTCAAAGCAGTATATGAACATTATGAATCATTTAAAAAATTATCTTTTACTTCAGCTAAATTAATATCAGATGGTAAAGTTGTTGGTTGGTTTCAAGGTAGATCAGAGTTTGGTCCGAGAGCATTAGGAAACAGATCAATCCTTGCAGATCCTAGAAATCCTGAAATGCAAAAAAAATTAAATCTTAAAATAAAGTATAGAGAAGGCTTTAGACCATTTGCACCATCAGTTTTAGAAGAAGATTATAATAATTTTTTTAAAGGTGATATTCTTAGCCCATATATGCTAATGGTTAAAAAAATTAATGATAACATTAGAACTAATATTCCAAACAACTATGAAAGTTTGCAATACTGGGATAAACTATACTGCTTAAGGTCTGATTTACAATCTATTACTCATGTTGATTTTAGTGCAAGAATTCAAACCGTTAATAAAAAAACTAATTATAGATATTGGAATTTAATTAATGATTTTAAAATGATTACAGATATAGGTGTTTTAATTAATACAAGCTTCAATGTAAGAGGAGAGCCAATTGTCAATAATCCTGATGATGCATTCAAATGTTTTATGAATACTGAAATGGATTATTTAGTTATTGGAAATTTCATTTATGACAAAAAAAAACAGAATCATAATTATGAAAAACAATTCTTCAAAAAAGACTAAAAAAATTTTTTCAGATATTCTAATAATATTATTGAATAAAATAATTCTGAATGTTATACTCTCAATTATTTTCTATTTTATATTAACTCCACTAGCTTTTTTAGTTAAAATATTTATCAACATAAAAAATAGTAATGGCTTTAAAAAAGAATCATTTTTTATTAAAAAACATAAATCTTTTAAAAAAAGCTCATTTGAAAGAACATGGTAACAAATGTTTAGCATTATTATTGAATTAATTAATATCTATTTAATTAAATTTTTTTATTTTTTAAAAAAGATTTATTGTATCAAACATTTTTTAAGTACTTTTGTTACTTAAAATTAATTTTAATAAAAAAATTTAAATGATAAAAATAGGAATTAATGGGTTTGGAAGAATAGGTAGAGCTATCTTCAAGATTAATCAAAAACATAATTATTTTGATATTGTTCATATTAATGATATTGACCCTGATATAAAAAACATGATTTATCTATTACAGTATGATTCAACATACGGGAAGTATGAAAAAAATATTAATTATATAGATGATACTCATTTTTCGATTGATGGCAAAGTTATTAGTTACTCAGCTGAAGATTATATTGAGAATATTGATTGGAATGGAGCTGATATTATAATATGTGCAACAGGTATTAAAAAAAATATAATCGGTGTTAAAAATTTAATTAATAATAATATAATTAAAAAAGCAGTTGTTACTCATGCATCTGATCTTGTAGATAATACCATTATTATGGGTGTTAATGAAAGCGAGTATAAAAGTCAAACAGATAACTTATTATCTTCTAGTATATGTGATGCAAACGCTGTAGCTCAGGCATTATATCACATTGATAATAAGTGGGGTATTAAGAATTGCTTTTTCACCACACTTCATCCATGGCTATCATATCAAAACTTGGTAGACGGAACATTAAAGTCAATTTCAAGCCCTGGACATTTTTGGAAAGATTATGCATTAGGCAGATCGGCAACAGAGAGCATGATCCCCAAGCTTACTACTGCTGCATCAGCTGTTATTAATGTGTTACCTAATTTAAAAAATAAGGTTGATGCAATCTCATTTCGAACGCCAACAGCGATTGTCTCATCTTCTGATATGACAATTACATTGAATAAAAATATAGATGAGAATGAAGTTAAACAGTATTTTAAGACGATAGCTAAAGGAAATAAATATATGTTATATAACGATGAGTCACTAATATCAATTGATTATAAACAGACTGAAGAGTCTTCAATCATAGATGGGCAGTGGATAAAGGTATTAGATAAAAATGTACTAAAAATTGTTCTTTGGTATGATAATGAATGGGGATATTCAGCGAGTGCATTGGGAGTAGCTAAGCTTATAACAAAAAAATAATGAAGGAAGCAATTTTTTTAGATTTTGATGGAGTAATAGTAGATTCAATTCATGAATGTTATAAAATTTCTTATGAAACTTTTTTTGGATTTTATGTTCCGATAATTAATATTGAAGATTATAGAGCTCAATTTATCAAGAATAGATATTTAGTGAGACCTGTTTATCAATATATGATTTTGCATCAAGTTTTAATAAAACTATTTAATAATGAAATTTCACATATGGAAATAAAGGATTCTTTTTATAAAATTGACAGACAGACTCATGATGATTTAAAGAAAAATTTTGAAGATTCCTTTTTTAATAAAAGAAAATATTACAGACAAAACAAAGAACAATGGCTTAATATGCATTATATAACAGAATTTGGTAAAACTCTTCAAAATAAAGTATTATCAGATTATTATATAATAACCACAAAAGATAAAGATTCTGTTAAGTTGTTATCTAAGTTTTATAATATTAATATCAAAAATATTTTT
>CAYVBB010000133.1:0-3795 GCA_964448515.1 uncultured bacterium
CCAAGAATAATATATTGATTTGATAAAGATTTATTTAAATTTTCCTTAACATATTCATATAATTGTTTTGCAGCTAATTTTCTTCTTTTAAGGCCTGAATCACAACATTTCATATGTAAATTTATAATTGACAATTGCTGATTATTATCCTTAAATAACAAATCACATTGAAGTGGTGGTCTACCAGCAAAGAAATAATCATTCTCAGCAAACAGTTCCTTCCTTGAAACTAAATCAAAAAGATCTTTTTTATAAATAATTGCCTGATCCATAAAAGATGATTGTTGTGAAATAATAAAATCATAATCTTCAAGATATAACATTAATTTGCTAAACCAACCTCTTTTTTTTATTTCTTGAAAAGCGATTATATCTGGATTCATTTCTATTATAGCTTCACTCAAAGCATCTATTGTTAAATCATCATTAGCTGGAAAGAATTCACAATTCCAAGTTATAATATCTAATCCATCTACATTATTAATATTAGGAAAATTCCACTTATTACTTTTTTGTTCAATAATGATATCTTGATCATCAGAATTAATTCGAGAATCCCAATCAAGTTTTTTATAAACATTATTTATAGATAAAGTATTTTTTTCTTCTAACCAATTATGCATATCTAAATCATATTTAAAATCATCAATGAATAAAGTCTGAGATATGCTATTTGTTACAGCACTTCTATAGCCAGTAAATAATTTTGAATCTAAATCATATTTTATATAAAAGTGACCAAAACTAGTACCATTACCATAATTTTGAAATGTATAAGTATGGCTATTATTATCATACCAAGGAGTTCTATAACCTTTACTAATTCCTCCTGAAATAATTACATCAATATTATCTGCATAATAACCCAATTCTATAGCATTCAAATGTTTATCAATTATTTTTTCACTTTTAATCAAATCAATAAAATCTTTATAAACCTCATCTCTATCCCAAGGTACTCCTGAACTTGTAAGCAATACTATAATATCTACATTATCAGCTAATTCAGAAACCCAAAAATTCATACTGTCTATGGAAGATTCTATATTAATGCCTCTAATGTTTTTTTCTAAAACAGTTTCTTTAATATTTGAGTTTGATAATCCTAAAACTCCAACTTTTAACCCTTTCACATTAATTATTTCATAAGGTTTAAATAATAAATCATTTGTGCCTTCATATTTAATATTACAAGATAGAAAAGGAAAATTAGCAATGGTTGATAATTCTAACAAATTTTCATAACCAAATAAAAAATCATTACTTCCAGGTACTATAGCATCATACCCGACTTTATTCATCCATTCAATAACAGTTTTTCCACTATCAATAATACCAGTTGGATGACCTTGAAAAAAATTACCTCCATCAAAAATTAAAATATCATCTGATTTATTAGGCAATTCTTCTTCAATATCTTTGATATATTTATATAATGCTGAAGCACCTACAATTTTAGGAGGAAAATTAGGATTCATAAAATAGGCATCTTGTTCACCTAAAAATCCATGAAGGTCATTAGTAGTTATAACATCAATAAAAGATTCTTTTGCAAATAAGCTTAAAGAAAAGAATATAAGAATTTTAACTATCTTTACCATTTCCCATACATTGGGTTAGGGAAAACAAATTGATCTAAACCAAATCTATCTAAATTCTCAACTTCAAAATCACCAATTGCATCTCCTAAATATTGAATAATCTTGAATGTTTTATAATCTTTCATTCTTCCTGAAGAATTAAAAATTTCAGCTCTTCTTATAGTTTTTTTATCAGCCCTATCTATACGCAAAAGATAGATATCATCACTTGAATATATTCCTAATTTTTTCATATTATTTTTAGTTTCTTCAACTCTTTTATGCATTCTATTACTAATAAAAATAATTTGGATATTATTATTTCTTAAAAAACGAATATATTCGTAAGCACCTGGTACTAATCCAGCTTGTTCTTTTAAAACCCATTTATCCCAAGAATCTGGATTATATTTTTCTTTTTTATTATACAATTCTACTTGATAATACGAATTATCTAAAACTGTTTCATCTAGATCCATTACAACAGCATAATTATTATGAAGAATATTTAATGAATATTGATTAGGAGATAAAGTACCCTTTAATTTATTAATTGCATTAGCATAAACCTGATTACACAAAGCTATATACTCGTTAGATTCTCTAACCCATTTCACATCATTAGGAAGTGTTGCATATATAAATGTAAAATAAAATGATGCTAAAAAGAAAAATATTTTCATACTAAAATTCCACTTTTAATGTTGTTAAAAAACTTAAATTATTCTCTGTGACAGTATCGCAGTCAATCAAGTCACAGCTATAATCAAATATATCTTCTAAAGGGAGTATATCATAATATTTATAATTGAATGTTGAATAATTCATAGCAATATCAAGATTAATTCCCTTTCCAAAATCTATACCTGTTCCTAAAGTTAAAATTGACTTAGGAGAAATAGCCTTAAAAGGTGATTCACTATAAACTAATCCTGCTCTTATTGGATAGCTATTTAAAGGAGCATATTCAAAACCTAATTTATAATCATTTATTTCATAATCAATACCAGGTATGCTTGTTGCATGCTTAAAATATTTATTTGAAAGCTCAAGAGCAAGAGTCATATTAATGTTTGATTTAGGTAAATATAAAACTCCTATATTCTTTTTTTCAGGTTTATTATAATAAAAACCGCTTAATGAATATGTAAGTTCTCCATTTTCAAAATCGAATAATTGAGGTAGACCTACAATGCTTGACATTAATTCAGATGTGATTCCTAAATTATTACTATTATCTGAAACTACTGTTCCTTCTTCAAATGAAAATGAAAAATTCAATTGATTTAACATATTAAAATCAATACCAAATGTTTTAAAAGTATTACCTGAGACTAAATATGAATTACTAAAATCTGTAATATTTGCAAGATTCATTGCATCATAATTACTATCTATAACTAATAATTTTACGGAATCATTTATATTGGTATTTTTCAATCTATTAAGCCCTAAACCAAAAGATAAATTCTTCATTATATTATTAAAAGAAAAAGACAAGCCTAATGATTCAATATCCATAGTTCCATTAGTATTATAAGTATGATAACCTATTATTGGATCATTTATTCCAATAACACCATCAGATAAATTTGAATCTCCCCTTACCTCTTCTTCATAATTATAATTAAATGAAAGATATGGTTTAGACATTATACCTAGACCTAATTTTATATTTCTAAATGATTGATTAAATAATAATCCAAAAGAATGATTAAATGAATTATTTTGATTAAACACATAATCTGTTTCACCTAAACTTTCTTCCCACTCATCTTTAAAAACGATACTTCTTCTTTCAGTTAAGGATTTAAAATCAATATTTATATCGATAACATATTTTCCTTTAAAAGAAGAAATTTTAGCAGGATTAGAAATAATAACACTACTATTTGAAGAAGTTAATAAACAAGTATTACCTATTGCCATAGATTTAGCATCACCACAATAAGATTCTTCAGGTAAAACTCTATTAAAAAAAGATTGAGAAAATATAATAGAAGAACAAAATATTATATATAAAATTTTATAAAGCATAATCTATTTGTATCCTGTAGTTAAATGTTTCATTTATAACATATGGATTTTCAATCCAAGTCCCATCATTCAATTGACCACCTACAATAGTTGTTGAATAGTGATCAGATGAATGACTTACTTTTAACTTAACAGCCAATAATGGATTTGGCTTAAAGTTAAATGATACCCAACTATG
>CAYVBB010000134.1:0-3698 GCA_964448515.1 uncultured bacterium
CGTTTACAAGTGCAAATTCAAAAAGATTAACTTCTCTTTCAAAAGAATTAAATCATAATACATTTCAAGTTACAGATGAAGAAGATTTAAAAAATAAATGGTTTAAAAATTGTAATAGTGTTGGAATAAGCGCTGGTGCTTCCACTCCAGATTATTTAATAAAAAATATAAAAAATAAAATAGAAAGAATAGGGCAGGTAAAATGAAAAAAAATACATTTGAATTAAAGGTTGGTTTAGCAGAAATGTTAAAAGGTGGAGTTATTATGGACGTTACTAATTCAACACAAGCTAAAATAGCAGAAAATGCGGGAGCATGTGCTGTAATGGCTCTAGAGAGAATACCTTCAGATATAAGAGCTGATGGTGGAGTATCAAGAATGTCTGATCCTAAGATGATAAAAGAAATACAAAAATGTGTATCAATACCGGTCATGGCCAAATGTAGAATAGGCCATTTTGCTGAAGCTCAAATTTTAGAAGCTTTAGAAATTGATTTTATTGATGAAAGTGAAGTTTTAACACCTGCAGATAATGCTAATCATATTTATAAACATAGTTTTAAAGTTCCATTTGTTTGTGGTGCAAGGAATTTAGGAGAAGCATTAAGACGAATTGATGAAGGAGCTGCAATGATAAGGACTAAGGGAGAGGCAGGTTCTGGTAATATAGTTGAAGCTGTTACACATATGAAAACAATTGTTGGTGAAATTAACCATGTTAAAACATTATCAGATAAAGAGCTTAAATCATACTCTAAAGAAATTAATGCTTCATATGATATGTTATTACTAACAAAAAAGAAAAAAGGTTTACCTGTACCTAATTTTAGTGCAGGTGGAATAGCTACACCTGCAGATGCATCTCTTATGATGCAATTGGGTGCAGAATCAGTTTTTGTTGGTTCTGGAATATTTAAATCTAAAGATCCTGAAAGCACAGCTAAAGCAATTGTGGAAGCTACAACTTTTTATGATGACCCAAATGTTGTTTGTAAAGTTTCAACAGGACTTAAAAAGGCAATGGATGGTTTAGATATTTCTGAAATACCAGAGGACCAATTACTTCAAAAAAGAGGTTGGTAATGACCATCGGCGTTTTAGCTCTACAAGGTGATTTTTCATTGCATACTAAAATATTGAACAAATTAAAGGTTAGAAATGTTTTAGTTCGTACAAAGGAAGATTTTGATAATATTAATGGTTTAATTATACCTGGTGGTGAATCAACTGTTTTATCATTATTAATTAAAAAATTCAATTTATATGATAAAATAAAAAAATTTTCTAAAAATCATTGTGTTTATGGAACATGTGCTGGTGCTATTCTTATGTCAGAAAGATGTGATGATACGAAAATTAAAACATTAAATCTTATTAATATTATGAGTTTTAGAAATTTTTATGGAAGACAAATAGATTCTTTTACTAAAAATATAAGTATTAATTTTTTGAAAAATAAAATAAGTGCATCATTTATAAGGGCTCCAAAATTAGATTGTTTATCAAATGATTTAGATGTTTTAGGAAAAGTTGGAGATAGTCCTGTTTTAATAAAAAAAGAGAATATGCTTGTATCTTCATTTCATCCAGAATTATCCAGTAGTACAGAAGTTCACAAGTATTTTATTAATATGGTAAAAAATAATGTTTAAAATTTTAGATAATATTAATAATCCGAATGATATTAAAAAATTACCAATTAATGATTTAAAATTATTATCTAAAGATGTTTCTAAATATATACATGATATAGTTACAGAAAAAGGTGGTCATTATTCTTCTCCATTAGGAGCTGTTGATTTAACGATTGCAATGCACTATGTATACAATACTCCAATTGATAAATTAATTTGGGATGTTGGTCATCAGGCATATGCTCATAAAATATTAACTGGAAGAAAAAAAGAATTTGAAAATATTAGGCAATATGATGGAATTAGTGGTTTTTTAAAAATTGATGAAAGTAAATATGATAGTTTTGGAGCAGGACATGCTAGCACATCAATATCTGCAGGATTGGGTTTTGCTCATTCAAGAGATAAGGACAATAAAACACATCAAGTTGTATCAATAATTGGTGATGGTGCTATGACAGGTGGTCTTGCATACGAAGGATTAAATAACTTAGGATTTCATAAAACCCAGCTAACAGTTGTTTTAAATGATAATTCTTATTCTATATCTGAGAGTGTGGGAGCCCTATCTAAATATTTAACAAGGATTGTTACAAATCCTACTTATAACAAGTTAAGAAGAGATATATGGAATTTGACAGATAAAATACCAACTATTTCTAGTCCTATTAAAAAAATTATAAAAAAGACTGAGGGAAGTTTGAAAGCTTACCTTACACCAGGAATATTATTCGAAGAGCTTGGATTAAGATATATCGGCCCAATTGATGGTCATGATATAGGTAATATGATTAAAGTTTTTGAATCTATAAAAAAAATGAATACACCAGTACTTCTTCATGTTCACACTAATAAATCTAAAGGTATAAATATTGGAGATAAAGATGCTATAAAATATTATAGTTTATCAGGAAAAAACACATCTGTAGTTAAGGATAAAATTACTTATTCAAAATTGTTAGGTAAGGGTTTATCTATGATTGGTGAAAAGTATGATTTTGAATGTGTAACAGCAGCTATGGGTATCGGTACTGGATTAGAGGAATACTATAAAAAATATCACGATAGATATATCGATGTTGGTATAGCTGAAGAACATGCACTAACTTATGCAGCAGGCCTTTCTGCTGATGGAAAAATGCCCGTTATTGCAATTTATTCAACTTTTATGCAACGGGCTTATGATTGTGTTCTACATGATTTTGCTCTTCAAAATTTGCCTGGATTGATCTGTATGGATAGGTCAGGTCTCGTTGGTAATGATGGTCCCACTCATCATGGTGTTTTTGATATAAACTTTTTATCATCTATTCCTGGTTTAATATTAACTGCTCCTAAAAATGGTTCTGAATTTTTAAATTTGATATATACTGCTATAAAAAATAGACTATTATTATCAATTAGATATCCTAAAGATTATACAGAATTTAATGAAAATCATAATTTTGAAGAGTTGAAAATTGGTAGTTGGGATTATATTCAAAAAAATGATTCAAAAATATGTATTTTAACTTTTGGTAGAATGATAAATAATTCGGTTTTAGCTTCAAATATTTTACATAGAGATTTTAATATAGATATTACCGTTGTTAATTGTAGATTTATTAAGCCAATTGATGAAAACATGCTAAAAAAATTAGTTAGTACTCATGAGATATTTATAACAATAGAAGAAGGTATTATAAGAGGTGGATTTGGATCATCAATATTAGAATATTTTTTTGAAAATAATTTTTATAATTTTTTAAAAATGATTGGTATTAATGATAAATTTTCTAAACATGGAAGTAATAATAAATTATTCAAAGATGAAGGTCTAGATGTAGATAGTATTGTCGATATAATTAAAAATATAAATAATGTCAAATAAAGATATAAAGAATAAATATGATAGCATATCTGGTAAGAAAAATAAAAATTATTATTTTCCAGATAATGAAAATGGTAAGTATAAAGAGAATTTAAATAATCCAGGTGAATATCCATATACACGTGGTATACATGATAATATGTATCGTGGTAAATTATGGACAATGAGGCAATTTGCTGGTTTTGGTAAGCCT
>CAYVBB010000135.1:0-3650 GCA_964448515.1 uncultured bacterium
ATGCAGGCACATAGTATTCACTATCATCATTTTTAACAACCAATAAGTTATCCTCAACTCCAGAAAATACATCTGTTGTTGATATGCATTCTTGTAATAGATAAGGTAATAGATTCATTCTAAATGGCTCTAGCTCAATTACTGTATTTGTTTCAATTGGAACTCCCTCAACTAATAAAGTCTGTGAATTAGTCCCATTTAATACTATGCTCAACCCTTCAATATCTCCCCAAATATCTATTTGGTTAACATCATATTCTGGTACATAAAAATCACTCTGGTCATTTGACACAAGAAGTACATCTAAATCACTTGTTATAGATGCTAAATTATTATTATTAGGAGATACATTTAATGAGACCATATTAATTTGATACGGATCTAATTCAATTGATTGAATTATAGTGAAAATTGGTTCTAAATTTGAAATTACTGTTAATATTTGCCCCCATATTCCATCACCAACCTGATATAAAACATTTGTATCATATTCAGTTTGAGTAGAATTTTTCCAAACTTTTATTTTTATATCATTACCAGATACATAACCATTTAAAGTAGGGCCTCCAAATTGAGATAAATCTACAGAACCAATTGCAACAATTTCTAGCTGTTCACCTGTCCAAATACCTGAGCCAACAAGAACTTCTCCCATCATTATATCTTCACAGCCAAATGATGGATCACAAGATTCAATAATTCCTCCGATATCAAATAATCCAATCTCATCTCCGATATCTAAGCCTTCAGCAGATTGAATTATTACAAGAGAACTTTCTCCCGTATCAGTTAAATCAACAATATAATTGTTAAATTCATTATATAAACAACAATCATCACACTCTATTAAAGCATCAGAATTATAATTTAAAGCCTCTTCATCTAAACATCCAGTACAAGATGAATTATCTCCATTACATATACCGCATTCATCTTCTTGCGCTTGTCCTCCACAATCACCAGTACAATCTACATCTAGAAGACAATTACCATCACAATCATAGTTTTCTTCAGGATATTCACATGAATCATTATCTACCGTAGCATCTGGGTTATAATTGCATGCATACTGATTTGTACAACCAAAGATGTCTTCATTTAATTGGTAGCTAATAGTAAAACAATTTTCAACTATTATATCTAATCCTTGACCACTTTGACCAGAAACTATCACATTATCTAAACATGCATCTGATATAGTTCCTTCAACTTCAATAAGAACTAAAACACCACTCCCTGCTTCCACATAATTACCTTGCATACTAAAACCTATAACAGTTGTACCACTATTAGAAACTGTAAAACCAGATGCTGCTGCTGCTCCACTGCCTGCATTAATTATATCTACACCACTTACAGCAAATTGGAAACCATATATATCTACATCACTATCATATAATATTTCAATAACCTCTGATACTGGCTCTTCGGGACAATCTGAAGTATTACATGCAAAAGAGCCATTCCAGCACTCAAAATTAGGGCCATCTCCATCGCATATCCCACAATCATCATATTCTAAAACTCCTCCACATGTACCTGAACAGTCAATATCAGCTACACAATCTCCATTACAATTAAAATTTTCTTCTGGATATTCACAAGAATCATTATCTATTGTAGCATCTGCATCAAAATTACATGCATTTTCATCCATACAACCAGGAATCGGATCAGGAGCTGTAGAATTTTGATAACCAGGAGTTCCTCCAGGAATAACATAACTAGCTTGCCAATTTTGTGCAATAGAATTATCTAAATCTGGATTTATTAATTCTAATGTTGATCCAGAGGCATCAGCTTCTTGAGGCCAAGATTCATCATCAGCATAAAGCACACTATCAACAACATCTCCATTTGAATTACTTAAAACTATAGAATCACCTCCATTTAATAAGCTTGTACCTCCATGACTTATACTTCCTGCATATGTTTCTGAATTTCTAGCAAGAACAATATAATCATTAGCCTCTAATGTGAATTGATCAAACGTAAAATCAATATTAGTAGTAACTAAATTCCAACTATTTAAGTTTACATTAAAATTTGAATTATTATACAATTCAATAAATTCATAATCTGCATCACTCTGATTATAACTTAAAGCAGGATTATAATTAATTTCGTTTATAACAATTATTCCATTAAAATCCTCATACTCACAGCAATCATTGCATGAAATAGTAGCATCTTCATTAAAATTTAATGCTAATGAATCCATACAGCCTGTACAAGAATCATTGTTCCCATCACATACTCCACACTCATCATATTCAAGATTACCTCCACAATCTCCTGCACAATCAATATCAACTATACAATCGCCACTACAATTATAATTTTCTTCTGGATATTCACAACTACCATCATTAGTGTTTGCTTCAATATCAAAATTACATGCATTTTGATCAGTACAACCAGGAATAGGATCAGAACCACTGAGAAATAATATACTATTTTCTGATTCATGATTTATAGCAGTTCCATCTGGATCAGATAAAATTGAAGCGCTAATATTTAAATCTACAATTGTATCAGTTAAAACACTTCCAGTATCATATTGAATTACTAAAATGGGACCATGCCCAGGAGCAATCGTTTCACCGCTAAAAGAGAATCCTAACAAGGTTACACCAGCTTCACCTTCTGAAGCAGATATAGTAAATCCTTCCGTTCTGTCTGTTCCATATATATCTACATATGATAAAACATCTGGATCATCCCATAAAACAAATTGAAATCCTGCAACATCATCCTCATTTTCTAAAGTAATAACAACAGCTGCTTCAGAATCAGAATCAAAATATGTATCATTATCAACCACACTTAATGTAAAACCATCAAAATCACCACCATCATCAGAACATGAAGAACCATCACCACCACATACTCCACAATCATCAACTACACCATCACCACCACATTCACCAAAACAATCTTCCTCTACATTACATACACATTGACCTTCATCGCATATATATCCTTCAGAACAATCAATTAAATCACATGGATCTTCACCTCCATCACTACTTCCCTCATAATAATTAAAATCTAACCCTTCACCAAATGCATCTGATATTATAATAGAACTTAAACCAGAAAATGGTCCAGATATTTCTAAGTTTGTCAAAGTACCACAACCAGCTGATATCGTTGCTCCTGTGAAAGAGAACCCTATTACTGTTGAGTTACCCGTTGAAACAGTAAAACCTGCCTGTTGTGCATCTCCACCATACGCACTTGCTAAATATGTGTTATTCCCAGCATCAACATCAAACTGAAAACCAGCTATAGATTGAGAAGAATTATATAAAACTTGCCCATCTGATGTTAAAAATAATGAAAAATCATCTATATCACATCCATCTGTTGGATCAGCTATAATAAAATTAAATAGCAAGAAGATAGATGTAACAAACTTTTTACCTTTAAAGTTATTTAAAAATGATAAAAGCATAGAAATACCCTTTCTTATAAAGATTTCTTAATAAGCTTATTATATAAAATATTCTTAAAATCGTGAACCATAAAACATTGCCTATTAAATTATCAATAATTTTCTATTTAAACAAATTTGTTTATGTAATTTTTTGTAAAAAAAATGGGGCTTATATAAAGCCCCATCTTTCTAATTTATTTATTAAATAAAT
>CAYVBB010000136.1:0-3637 GCA_964448515.1 uncultured bacterium
TAAAAAATATGTTAATAGTTCAAATTTAAAAGAAATAATTGAAAATAAATTAAATGATATCAGCTCAATTTTTTCTACTTATCATGATTCAACAGAAATAAGTAAAATTAATTTATCAAATTCTAACAAATTTATTCTTTCAAGTGATTTATCTTTTGTGTTGAGTAAAGCAATTTATTATTCTGAATTATCAGATGGATTGTATGACCTAACCGTTTTCCCTTTGGTAGATTTATGGGGTTTTGGTCCAACAATAAGGAATTCAAAACCAAAGGAATCTGAAATTAATGATTTATTAAAAAATGTATCATACAAAAATATATCTATCAATAATAATGAGTTATTTATCAATAATAGTGATACTTATATTGATCTAAGTTCGATTGCTAAAGGATATGCAGTTGATATTATTTCAAAACTTTTATTAGAAAAAGGTTTTTCTAATTTTATGGTTGAAATTGGGGGTGAAGTTAGATGTAATGGTAAAAATAATGAAAATGAATGGATTATAGGAATAATTAACCCTTATAATGAAAATGATTTAATAAAAACTAATATTGTAAACAAATCAATGGCAACTTCAGGAAATTATAATAATTTTACGATATATGATGATAACTCTTATTCACATATAATTAATCCAAAAACTGGATGGCCAATTATTAATAATATTATAAGCGCAACTGTTATTGCAGATGATTGTATTGATGCTGATGCAATTGCAACTATATTAATGCTTTTGCCATCTGAAAAAGGGATGAAACTTATCGATAAGATAGAAAACGTAGAAGCATTGGTTTTTATTGATGGTAATCAAAATTTTGTTAAGATTAAAAGTAAGAATTTTGATAAATATTTATATTAATTTATTTTTTTAGGCATTTATATTTTTCAATTAATGAACATGTACATGGATTTTCTTTTGTTCCGCATGTTGATTTTATAGGTTGTTTATTTATAAGATATCCAGCGCTCATTATTAAAAAAATAAATAGTAAAAATATAGTAGCAATAAATATTGTTAGAATCATGTTAAAAATTACTAAATTTATAGTGATAAATTCTATTCAAATAAATGCAAGTTATTAAAAAAATATTAATTTTCTCTTTTTTAAGTTTTTTATTTCCTGGTGATTATCATGCATCAGAAGTTGGTGCACATTTACATGAGCATCTTCATATAGATGGATCTAATATTAGTCTATTATGGATAATTCCATTTATTGGTATTTTACTTTCTATTGCTATTTTACCAATAGTTATGCCTAGGTATTGGCATCATAATTATGGTAAAGTATCTGCTTTTTGGGGATTTGCCTTTATTATTTCATTTATGACTTACTTTGGCATGGAATCGATGAAATTTTATTTATTAGAGGTATATCTAAAAGAATTTTTACCATTTATTGTTATTTTGATTGCATTATTTACTGTTTCTGGAGGAGTTCTGATTTCTGGCAATATGAAGGGTACCCCAATTATAAATACTTCTATTTTATTTATAGGAACTATGCTCGCATCATGGATGGGAACAACAGGTGCATCAATGTTACTAATAAGACCATTAATAAAATCAAATATTGATAGAAAAAACAAAGTTCATATATTTGTTTTCTTTATATTTTTAGTTTCAAATATTGGAGGAGCATTGACACCATTAGGAGATCCTCCATTATTTTTAGGTTTTTTAAAGGGTATTGATTTTTTTTGGACGACTACAAATTTATTTTTACCAATGGTTTCTATTTCAATTCCTTTAATCATTATTTTTTTCTTATTTGATTCATATATATATAAAAAAGAAAATCTAAATTATGATAATAATAAACTAAATATTAAAATATCTGGTAAATCAAATTTGGTTTTAATTTTATTTATTATATTAACTGTTGTAATTAGTGGAATTTGGAAATCAGATTCATCAGATAAATTGAATTGGTTTATCGAATATGGTGGTGAGTGTATAATGACTTATGGAACATTGTTTCAGCTTTGTTCATTATTATTTATATCTTTTATATCATTGAAAATAACTCCAAAATATATACGGAACGAAAATGATTTTACATGGGAGCCTGTAAAAGAGGTATTTAAACTATTTGCAACGATATTTATAACTATGGTTCCAGCTATTGCAATGCTAAAAGCTGGCTCAAATGGTCCATTGAGTCCTGTTATTTCAATGCTAACAGATAGTAATGGAAATAATATTAATATAATGTATTTTTGGATTACAGGAGGTTTATCAAGTTTTCTTGACAACGCACCAACATATCTAGTGTTTTTTAATACAGCTGGTGGTAATCCAATTTATTTGATGAATGAAGGTTCAATGACCTTAGCTGCAATTTCTGCTGGTGCTGTATTTATGGGTGCAATGTCATATATAGGAAATGCTCCAAATTTTATGGTAAAATCGATTGCTGAAGAAAATAAAATTAATATGCCTAGCTTTTTTGGTTATATGTTATGGTCTATTATTTTCCTTGTTCCTATACTATTAATTTACTCAATTGTTTTCTTTTAATTTGTTATGATTAATTGGAATTTATTAAATAAAGTTATTACTGGAAGTAAAAAGATATTTTTGACCACTCATGTTAATCCAGATGCTGATGGTTTAGGATCTGAGCTAGCTATGTACTATTATTTAAAAGGTATAGGTATAGATTGTAGAATAATAAATGCATCTAAAACACCATCATATCTTAATTTCTTAGATCCTGATGGTGTAATTGAAGTTTGGAATAAAAAAAAACATTCTGAATGGATAAGAAATGCTGATACATCGATAGCTTTTGATATAGGTGATTATAAAAGAATGAATGATTTAAGCTCAGTTATTAAAGAAAATAATATATTTTCAGTAATTATAGATCATCATCCTTACGATGCAGACTTTTTTGATTTAGTATTAGTTGATATAAGGATTGCTTCAACAGGATATATGGTTTGGTCATATCTTGAACATTCTAATTTTAATAATTATAATAAGATATCACTTGATGCACTTTATTCTGCATTAATAACAGATACTGGTTCATTTAGATTTAATACGACTGATCCTGATTGTCATAAAATGGCTGGATTTTTACTTGAAAAGGGTGTTAAACCATACAATGTATATGAAAAAATATATGAAAGAAGAAGCTTGTTTCAGATAAAACTTTTATCTGAATCCATCAAAGTGTTAAAGTTTAATTTTAATAATCTAGTATGTGGTGCGATAATTTCTAAGGCTGTTCAAGATAAAGTAGGTGCTAACTATGAGCATGTTGAAGGTTTTACAGATTTTTTCAGATCTATTGATGGCGTTCAGATTGCATATTGTATTATCGAACAAGATTATTCTTTTAGAATAAATTTTAGATCACGAGGAAAATATATTATAAATGATATAGCAAAATCATTTGGAGGTGGTGGACATAAACTTGCAGCTGGAGCAAGTGTTGAAAATTTAAGTGCTAATGAAATTGAGGATAAAATTCTAAATAAATTAAAGAGGAAAATAGATGTCGATTAAATCTGATATATGGATAAAAAAAATGTCAACTAATCAAGGTATGATAAAACCATTTGTTGAAAGTAATATTAGAAAAGATGTTATATCATATGGATTATCTTCATATGGATATGT
>CAYVBB010000137.1:0-3625 GCA_964448515.1 uncultured bacterium
AATTTTGGTATTTCAGAACAAATTATTTTCTCTGAAATTGATTATGATAAGGTTAATACTATTAGAGGATTAAATATTACTATAATGACAAGTACCGATAATGATTATCATGCATATGAATTATTAGTAAGTTTTGGATTTCCAATTAATGATTATAAAGAAAAGAAAAAAGGTAAATAATGGCTAAGAAATCTAAAGTAGTAAAAAATATTCATAGACAAAAGCTTGTTGAAAGATTTAAAGTGAAAAGACAAGAATTATTGACAATTATAAAAAGTCCTAAGACTTCTATTGAAGAAAAAAGATTAGCTTATATGAAATTAGAAAAGCTGCCTAGAGATGCTAATCCTATAAGAATAAGAAATAGATGCAATTTAACAGGTAGGCCAAGAGGATATTATAGAAAATTTGGTTTATCAAGAATATCTCTTAGAGAGCTTGCTACTAAAGGTAGAGTTCCTGGATTAAAGAAAGCAAGTTGGTAAAGGAAAAATAAATATGAGTATGAATGATCCAATAGCAGATTTATTAACAAGAATTAGAAATTCTAGTTCTGTATCTAAAAAATGGGTAGATGTAAAGTGTTCCAATGTAAATATTAGAATATTGTATATTCTTAGAGAGGAATTCTTTATTAGAGATTATGTTAAAATAGAAGATAATAAGCAGGGTATGTTGCGTGTTTATCTTAAGTACAGTTATGATGATAAACCTGTTATTAGAGGAATAAAGAGAATAAGTACACCTGGATGTCGAGAATATGTATCTGTTGATAAAATACCTAGAGTTTTAAATGGTATGGGTATTTCAATAGTTTCAACTTCAAAAGGTGTGATGTCAAATAAAAAAGCAAAAAATTTAAATATTGGGGGAGAAATAATTTGCCAAGTATGGTAGATTATTTATAGATATGTCGAATATAGGTAAACAACCAATTGTAATACCAGAGAATGTGAAAATTAATGTATCTAATAATTTTATTGAAGTTAAAGGTCAATTAGGTGAGCTTAATATGAGCTTTAATTCTAAAATAGATATATCAAGTAAGGATAACACAATTATAGTTAAAAGAAGTACAGACCAAAGAACAGATAAAGAATTACATGGTCTTTATCGTGCACTTATTCAAAATATGGTTGTAGGTGTTTCTGAAGGATTTGAAAAAACATTGATTTTAGTAGGTGTTGGATATACAGCTGAGAAAAAAGGAGATTTCCTTTTGGTTAATGTTGGTTATTCACACCCTATTTATTTTCAAATTCCAGATGGAATTACTGTAAATACTCCTGATCAAACAACTATAGTTGTTAAGGGATATCATAAACAGAATGTTGGTGATTTTACAGCAAAAATAAGGTCGATGAGAAAGCCTGAGCCCTATAAAGGCAAAGGGATTAAATATTCTGATGAAATTGTAAGAAGGAAAGCAGGTAAAGTTGTTGGTGGAGCAAGTTAGTATCAAATATTAGGATAAAATAAAATGTCTTTAAATGATAAAAGAAAAAAATATTTAAAAAAGAAATTAAAAATAAAAAAATCTTTAGGTAATTTAGGTAAATATCCTAGATTAGTTGTTTTTAAATCAAATAGGCATATTTATGGTCAATTACTTGATGATAATAAAAATTTAACTTTATTCTCTTCATCTTCTATAGATAATGATTTAAGAAAAAAACTTAAATCAAAGAGTAAAATAGATAAAAGTACTGAAGTAGGCTATATATTAGCAGAAAAAATTAAAAGTAAAAAAATTAAAAAAGTAGTTTTTGATAGAAATGGATATCAATTTCATGGAAGAGTTAAAGCTCTTGTAGAAGCTCTTAAAGAAAAAGGTATTAGTATTTAATTTAATAGGTAATTAATAAATGAATAATATTATAAGTCCAACAGATCTACAGCTACAAGATGAATTTGTAGTTCAAATAAACAGAGTTTCAAAATCTACTACAGGTGGTAGAAGAATGAAGTTTAATGCTATTGTTGTCGTAGGTGATGGTAATAGTCATGTAGGAATAGGTTTTGGTAAGGCAAATGAGGTGGCAGCTGCTGTAAACAAAGCAAAAGAAATTGCTAAGAAAAGTATTTTTAAAGCTCCTATTATAAAGGGAACAATCCCTCATAGGGTTGATATTAAATATGGTTCGGTTAAATTAATGTTAAAACCAGCTTCACCTGGTACTGGTATTATAGCCGGTGGACCAGTTAGAGCCGTTCTTGAACAAATTGGAATTACAAATATTTTAACTAAAAATACTGGTTCAACAAATGCTCTTAACGTTGTTAGAGCAGTAGAGAAAGCACTTAAAGAATTAAGAGATCCTCTTCAAGTTTCAAAAGATAGAGGTATAACAATGAAGGAATTATTTAATTAAGATGTCAAAAAAAATAGAAATTATACAATTTAAGAGTGCTATTGGTTATAATAAAAAGACTAAAGCAACAATTAAAGCTTTGGGAATAAAAAAATTAAATTCTCCAGTTATTGTAAATAATGATTCAGCTCATATTGGAATGATAGATAAAGTTAGACATCTAGTTCGAACAAAGGAATTATAAAATGGCATATACGTTAAAATATAAATCAGGTTCAATATCTAATAGAAAAAGAATTGGTAGAGGAAATGCCTCTGGGCAAGGGAGAACTTCAGGAAAAGGTCATAATGGATATAAAGCTCGTTCTGGAACAAAAGCAAAGTTTCATTTTGAAGGTGGGCAAACCCCATTGATGAGGAGATTACCTAAGAGAGGAATGAAAATTTTTTCAAAAGTACATAGATATAAAAATAATTATCAAATTATAAATTTAGAAAAGTTATCAAGCTTAAAAGTTTCTAAGATTGATCACGATTTTTTATATAAAAATAATTTAATTAAGTTTAAAGATATTCCTTTAAAAGTTCTTTCTAAAGGTGATTTAGATAAACCATTAGAAATTTCAGCTAATTTTTTTAGTAAAGTAGCATTAGAAAAAATCGAAAAAGCTGGTGGAAAGGCTATATTTATATAATGAATAAATTTCTTAATATATTTAGAATTAGTGATTTAAGAAAGAAATTAGCTTTTACAGGTTTTATGTTATTAATTTATAGATTAGGTGGTAAAGTACCTGTTCCTGGTGTAGATAAGGGTGTATTGAAAAGTTTTATGGATCAGGCAACTCAACAAAATTCACTTTTGGGCCTTTATGATACTTTTGTAGGTGGCTTCTTTTCACAAGCATCTATTTTTACTTTAGGAATTATGCCATATATATCAGCATCTATTATTATTCAATTGTTAGGCTCTGTTGTACCTTATTTTCAAAAATTACAAAAAGAGGGTGAGTTAGGAAGAAGAAAAATTATCCAATTAACTAGGTATGGAACAGTTTTAATAGCGAGTATGCAATCTATAGGTGTCTCTGTATACTTATCAAGTATTAAGTTAAATAATGGTGCTTCTGTTGTACCTGATGGTAGTTTTTATTTTTATTTTGTTACTATTATAACATTAGTAACAGGTACAATTTTTATTATGTGGCTTGGGGAACAAATTTCTGATTATGGATTAGGTAATGGTATTTCATTGATTATTATGTGTGGAATTTTAGCTCAAGCTCCATTTGTTTTTCAAGCAGAGTGGTTTA
>CAYVBB010000138.1:0-3621 GCA_964448515.1 uncultured bacterium
TAGAAGGAGATGTTAATTTAGATGAAACAATAAATATTCAAGATGTTATTTTATTGATTGGCCAAGTCCTAGGTAATACAAATTTAAGTGATGAACAACTTGAGCAAGCAGATCTTAATAATGATAATGTTATTGATGTGCTTGATATTGTAAATGTTGTTTCTAAAATATTATATCCACAAGATCCTGAATGGAATTTAGAAGATAATTGGACAGGAAATGATTCTTATATCTTTATACATTTTGATGCAAATGTTAGTACATCAAGTGCATTATGGGGTTCTAGTACTAGAGAACAATTATTAACTACATCACCAAATAATGTTCATTATTTTTTCATTTCAAACAGATCTCAATATGAAAGTGATATGCTTCAAATGAAAGAAATTTACGATGAAATATTGGAAGATTTTTCTCAAGAAGGACAAAATCATTGGAATAATCATTTACATTTTATAAATGAAAAAACATCTAATCTTAATAATTGGTTAGAAACTGCTTTAACAGGAAAGTTTTCTTTAGCTATTGATAGTTTCCAAAAATTAAGAGAAATTGGCTACCTTGGAAATCCTGCAACATTTTCAGGAACTTATGTCCACTATCTAGCTCATGAAGCACTTTATTTTGATTATGAAAATAGTATATTCTCAGATACAAATGAAACCTATGATGAAATAACTGTTTTTGAAAGAGAACACTATACAGGTGGATGGGCAGCTAGTATTTCTCAAACAATTGATGTCCCTAGCCAAGAAGAATTATCTTCATATAATAAAATGGAAGTAGAATTATTAAGAGGTTGCCCGGATAGTGATATGAATTATAGTGATGCGGGATGTGATGATTATGATCGTATTGCAAGATTATATTTATGTGATTTAGATGGAACAAATTGTTACGAAATTGCAAAATGGATAACTCCATTTGATAGACAACCTCATTCATTAACTGACATTAGTCCCTTTTTATCTGTATTAAGAACAAATTCAGGACAGCAAAAAATATTAAGATTTCAAGAATCTGGATGGCCAAATAGTTTACTAACAATTAAGCTAAGATTATATGATGGTCAAAATCAAAATGGATATGCACAAGAAATTTATCCTTTATGGAATAATACTGTTCAATTTAATCCCGACTATTCAGCTAATAGGCCTGCTCAAGTTTTTTCAATTCCAGAAAATGCAACAAAAATTGAATTTGTTTCTTATATAACAGGTCATGGATGGGGCAGTGCTGGTTGTTTTAATTGCTGTGAATTTTGTAATTCAAGACATATTTTTTCTATAAATGGTGGAGTATATGAATTTAATCAATCATTTCCTGATGCTTCATCAAATAATCATTGTATGCAACCTGAAACAATTCAATCTACAGGTGTAATTCCAAATCAATATGGAACTTGGGGATATGGATGTGCAGGATGGTGCCCTGGAAGTGTTGTTTTTCCATATATAATGGATATAACTGATTATCTAGTTATTGGTGATGACAATGTTATTGATTATGATGCATGTAGAGTAAGTGGAAATTCATGTGTTACACCGCCAACATGTGCAGGTGATGGATATTGTCCAGAAATTGCGATGTCATCATATATTATTATTTATTACTAATCTAAATTTCTTTTAAATAATCTAAACTAAAAGGAACAGGTTTAAAGCCTAGATTTACATTAATTTTATACATTGGATTATTTTCTTCATTATCTGTTCTTAATTCTATAATGCCTTTATTTAGAAGTATTTCTATTGCTTTAATCTTAATAGCTGTTGCAATACCCCTTCTTCTAAATTCTTTTAATACACCAAGAGATCCAGTCCAGCCTTTATGTGGATCAGATTTGTTAAATACAAAAATATCTGTTGAACCAATATATTTATTATCAAATACAGCAATCAAATCAACACCATAAGAGTTCTTATAAAAATCTAAGCATAACTTTTTCCAGTGTTTAAATGGAAGTCTTGTATGTTTTATTCCATCTGGAATGGGGATATCTTGTTCTATTTTCCATTCTAATTCCTCTAGTTTTTTGTAATAATTAGGCCAATTAAGCATTTCTTTTTTTCCATCATAAAATCGTATTCCTTCAGCTTCAAGTCTTTTAATTAAAGGTTGATACTTATCAATATTTATCTTTCTAATATCACAAGAATATTCTCGATTTGTTTGAACTAATTTAAATTTTTCCCTAATAAGTAACTTTTTAACTTCTTCATAATTAGGGTGATCATAAATTGAGGTATGAACCTTATTACAGCTAAATATTTCAACTTGTTCAAGCATTTTATTATACAATAATTTTCTATATCCATTATTATTATAATTAGGATCTAAATGTAGTGTGAAAAAAGCAGTTTTATTGTTTTCATCCCTACCTTGTGAATAATACATTACACCAATAAGAGTATTATCTTCATATAATAATAATCTATCACGAATTTTACTCTTATCTCTAATATTCCATTCATTTTTATCTTCATCAGGATGAGCAATAGAATCATGATTAATAAGGTTATCAATTCTTGCAAGCTCTTTAAATTCATTATCAGTTGCTGTGAAATTTTTAATTGTTATCATATGATATAATAGTGATATTTTATCTATAATTATAAAATATAATAATAACTATGTTTCCAGATATAAAATCACAATTTATGCTAGACCCTGAAATTACAAATTTAAATCATGGGTCATTTGGTGCAACACCAAAACCCATATTTGATTCACTTGTAAATTGGCAAAAAAAATTAGAACTAAATCCAACCAAACATTTAGGTTATGATATCTATGATTTTTTAAAAGAATCAAGAAGCGCATTAGCTGATTATATACATTGTGATAAAGATGATATTGCTTTTATGCCAAATCCATCAACTGCCCTTAATACAATTATTAAAAGTTTAAACATAAAACTAGGTGATGAAATATTATCTTCAAATCATGAATACGGAACATTAGATAGAACATGGAATTATATATCAAAAAAAACAGGAGCAAAATATGTACAAGTTCCAATTGCACTACCATTAAAATCAGAAGATGATTTCATTAGAATTTTTTTACAGCATATAACAAATAAAACAAAAATTATTTTTTTAAGCCAAATAACAAGCTCAACAGGACTAATATTCCCCATTAAAAAAATATGTCAAATTGCAAAAGAAAAAAATATTATATCTATTATAGATGGAGCACATGTACCTGGACATATTAATCTTAATATTAAAGAATTAAATCCTGATGTCTATACAGGAGCATGTCATAAATGGATGTGCTCACCAAAAGGAACTGCATTTTTATATGTAAATAAAAAATTGCAAAATATTGTTGAACCGCTTGTTATTAGTTGGGGATTTGATTCAGAAATGCCTAGTCATTCTCAATTTTTAGATTATCTTCAATGGCAAGGAACTAATGATGTTTCAGCCTACTTAACCATGCCTGATACAATTAAATTCTTAGAAAAACATAATTGGAAAAGCGTATCTAAAAAATGTAGAGAATTAAATATATGGGCAAGAGCTGAAGTAAGTAAATTATTAAAAATAGAACCTATTTCAGATGATAAATTTTTAGGTCAAATGAGTAGTATCCCTATGCAATCAAGTGATATTA
>CAYVBB010000139.1:0-3600 GCA_964448515.1 uncultured bacterium
CATCGAATGTATGAACAATGGCATCCTCTTGGAAATGTAGGTATTGTTTCCGCATTTAATTTCCCTGTAGCTGTATGGGCGTGGAACTCATTTATTGCAGCAGTATGTGGGAATATTTCGATATGGAAGCCTTCATCAAAAACTCCTTTGACAGCTATTGCAGTTCAAAATATTTGCAATAAAGTATTAAAAGATCATGGATATAAAGCTATTTTTAATTTAATTATTGGAAGTGGAAGTATTATTGGAGATAAATTAGTTAATGATAAAAGAGTTCCTTTGATTTCAGCTACGGGTTCAACAAGAATGGGTATAGATATAGCTCAAAAAGTTGCTAAAAGATTGGGTAAGACTATATTAGAGCTTGGAGGTAATAATGCAATTATTGTTGATGAGACAGCTTCTATGGATTTAGTAGTGCCAGCTATTGTTTTTGGAGCGGTGGGTACTGCTGGTCAGAGATGTACATCAACAAGAAGAATTATTGCACACAAATCATTGATTGATAGTTTATCTGAGAAGTTAGTAAATGCATATAAACAAGTTAATATAGGTGATCCTCTAGAAAATAATACACTTATGGGACCTTTGATTGATAAAGTAGCAACTGATGATTATTTAAATGCAATAAGATTAGCTCTTGATGAGGGAGGAGAGTTATTGTGTGGTGGAAAAATTATAGAAAATAATGGATTTTTTGTTGAGCCAACAATTATAAAAGTGAAGAGTGATTTTAATATTATTAAAGAAGAAACATTTGCACCTATTTTGTATATTATGGAGTATGGTGACTTGAATGAAGCTATCGGTATTCACAATGATGTTCCTCAGGGACTTTCATCAGCAATTTTTACAAATGATGTTAAAAATTCTGAAAAGTTTTTATCAGCAAGAGGTAGTGATTGTGGTATTGCTAATGTTAATATTGGTACATCTGGAGCAGAGATTGGAGGAGCTTTTGGTGGTGAAAAAGAAACTGGGGGTGGAAGAGAATCTGGTTCTGATGCTTGGAAAGCGTATATGAGAAGACAAACCAATACTATTAACTGGAGTGATGATTTACCTTTAGCTCAAGGTATTAAATTTGAACTATAACAAAAGGAGAAAAAAATGAAAAAGTATCTTTTATTAGTTATATTATTTTCTTTGTGTTTTATGCAAAGAGGAGAAAGATGGAAAAATAGATTATATCAAAATCCAAATGCAGGTAATAGAGATAAATTAGAATTGCAACAAATAAGTGATGAGGCTAAAATGCTTTTTTATCAAACAGAAAAGCTAAGTCCAGAAAAAGCATTTATTTATCAGTTTGCACTACCAATACCATTTGTTAATCTTGGATATGCTTATTCAGATAATTGGGGCAAAGGAATAAAATGGGATCTTGCAATTTTAGCATGTTTAGCTAAATTAGAACATATTGATTGGGGTGATGATATTTATTACGACAACGGTGGTATGGATGTTGGTGATAAAAATCAAGCAAATATATTAAAAGGTGTAGCTTTAGGTATTACTATGTTTAAGTTGTTTGATTCTTATCAGTCAGCTGAAAAATATAATAATCAACTATTTAAAAGAGTTTTTAAAAGAAAACGTCCAAGTTTTGCATTTGATTATTCTTTAAATAATAAGACTACGGAGTTAACTATGTCTTATTCCTTGAATTAACTGTAAATATTAAAATATAAAGGAAGTTTTTTTATGAGTATTGATCCTAAAAAAGTTAAACAGATATTAGGAAAGAATATTTTAGCAGATGGCTTTGATCCTGTGATTGATTTAGAAAAGAGTTCTGGTTCTTGGATTGTTGATCAAAGAGATGGAGTGAAGTACTTAGATATGTTTTCTATGTATGCTTCAGGATCTGTAGGATATAATCATCCTTATATTCTTGAACATAAAGAGAAATTAGGAGAAATAGCTGTTAATAAAACAACATTATCAGATATTTACAATGTCTATTATGCTGAATTTGTTGGAACATTTGATAAAATTGCAATGCCAAGTTACTTGAAAAATGCTTTCTTTATTGATGGTGGATCTTTAGCTGTAGAAAATGCATTAAAAGCTGCTTTTGATTGGAAAAGAAGAATGAATATGAGTAAGGGTTCAAAAGTGAATGGAGATAAAGTTATTTACTTTAATCAAGCTTTTCATGGAAGAACTGGTTATACTTTAACCTTAACAAATACAGCTGATCCAAGAAAAACAATGTATTTTCCTAAATTCCCTTGGTTTAAGGTTGATAATCCTTATATAAATTTTCCTTTAACTCCAGATGTTTTAGAGAATTTAATACAACAAGAAAATGACGTAGTAGAATCAATTAAAGAAATAATTAAAAATAATACAGATGGTATAGCCGCATTAATATTAGAACCAATTCAAGGTGAAGGTGGAGATAATCATTTTAGAGATGAATTTATGTTACAGTTAAAAAATATTTGTGATAATAATGATATTATATTAATCTTTGATGAAGTTCAAACAGGAATAGGTTTAACTGGTAAAATGTGGGCTCATCAACATTTTTCTGTAAAACCTGATATAATTTCATTTGGTAAAAAGACACAAGTTTGTGGAATGTTAGCTGGAGATAAGGTTTACAATCTCAAAGATAATGTTTTTAAAGAATCTAGTAGAATAAATTCTACCTTTGGTGGAAATTTAATTGATATGTATAGATTTAAATTAATTTTAGAAATTATTGATAATGAATCTTTATTAGATAATACTATTAAAATGGGTGATTATCTACTTGATTGTATCACCTCTCTTTCAGATGAATTCCCTGGATATGTTACTAATCCAAGAGGAAAGGGCTTGTTTTGTGCATTTGATATGCCTTCAGGTATTGAAAGAGATAAATTGATAAGCATCTTGCTTGATAAAAACATTATGATTCTTGGTTCTGGTTTAAAAAGCGTTAGATTTAGGCCTCACCTTAATGTTTTAAAAGAAGACTTAGATATTTGTATAAATGCAATACATGACTCTATAAAAGAGATGCTAAATTAGTTTTGTTAGGGACGCTTTATACTATTTCAACTCCAATAGGTAATTTATCTGATATAAGTTTTAGATCAATAGAAATATTGAAAAAATTAGATTATCTTATTTGTGAAGATACAAGAGTGACAAGAAAATTATTAAATCATTATGATATAAAAGTTAATTTGTTATCATATAATGTTTTTAATGAGAATAAGTTAACAGAAAAATATATTAGATATTTAACCGCTGGAAAGGATATGGGCCTTGTATCAGATGCTGGAACACCGTGTATAAGTGATCCTGGTTATAAATTAGTTAATAAATGTCGTCAATTGAATATTGAAGTTATTAGTATTCCTGGTCCAAGTTCATTGACTTCTGCATTATCAATAAGTGGTTTACCTAGTGATAGTTTTTATTTTGAAGGTTTTTTGCCAAAAAAGAAGGGAAGAAAAACTAAATTTAAATTTTTAAGTTCTTTGCCTTCCACTATTGTAATTTTTGAGTCACCTTATAGATTAGTGAAAACTGTTGAGGATATATCTGATTATATGGGTAATAGAGAAATATGCATATGTAAAGAATTAACAAAAGTATATGAAA
>CAYVBB010000140.1:0-3559 GCA_964448515.1 uncultured bacterium
CGGGAGACCAGTGTGGGAGATTAGGTCGTTGCCGTTTTTTTTAAAAAGGCTCAACATTTTTTGTTGAGCCTTTTTACTTTAGATATTCATATATATTTTCTTAAATTACCCCTATGAAGTATATATATATATATATTGCCTTAATATTTAGTACTTTTTTGTATTCCGATTGTACTTGCTATAATTGTCCAAAAATAAAAAAGAATTTTTTTAATGATGATATTATTGGATTTTACTTAAGTTCTATTGATTTAGAATCAGGTGAATCAACCACTCTTCTTTTTGATTATTCTATTGATTTAAGTGATGCTTTGTTTAGCGAAGATTGTGGCACTAGTTCTACTCATGATATAAGTAAACTTTATGTTGCATTTGATATTTCTATGTTTATTCCTGGTTTAATGGAAGAAACTAAGCAACTTGTAGATGGTAAAGTTCGCTTTGATATAAACTCTAATACTATTAGAGATATAAGTTTTAGAAATACAGATTTAAATTTTGAAACAACTCAGTTAGCTGGCAACACAGATTTTTCACTTGAAGAGTATAATCTAAGTGTAACTGATGATGATATTGAAGAAATTGCAGATTTATTTCTGAGTTTAGGAAGAGCTCCAAATGGTGTATATAATTTTAATTTTGTTTTAGAAAATGAAAATAATACAGAAATAGATCAAATTTCTGAAACAGTTGAAATTTTTGTTCCTTCATATTTAGATTTAATAACGCCCGGATCTGTTGATTTATCTGATTCATTATCAAATATTGTAATGTCGTCTAATCCAACGTTTCAATGGAATTCTGATTATTGTAATAAGTGTGATTTTTCTATTAGAGTATCTGAGTTTAGATCAAATGATCACAGTTCATTACAAGAAGCATTAGAAGATTATTCAGTACTACCTATTAATTCTGGCTATTATGCATTATCATCTAATATTAATTCGTTCCAGTATCCTGCATCTGGTGCGGGAGAAATAATTCCAGGTCATTTATATGTTTGGCAAGTTAGAAGAACTTATGATACATCTAATGGTTTGATGGAAGAATTTAGTCCTATATTTTTATTTAAGGTTCAAGATACTCAATCAGTAGAAGCGCCTGTTGTTAGTCAAGATGTTAATTTAGAAAATATAAAACTATTAATTGGTGCTGATAATTATGAAAGTTTATTTGGTGAAAGTGGTCAATTAAAAGATTTTAATAGTGTCAATTCATCTATGATTTTGAATAATCAGAATATCTCTATTAATTATTTAATAGATTTGATTAATAAACAAAGCCAGGGTGAAATAAATATAATGGATGTAGATGTTCAATAATATAATAAGATATAAATTCTTGTTAAGTTTAGTTTTTGTTTCTTTTTTAATTAATAAAGAAACATTAGCTATTGTTACAAAATCTACTGGTGATGTTAAATATAAAAATTATTTAAGTAATGAATTTACAAATGAACTCAAAATGGGTTCTCAGTTGTTTAATAATGATTTAATTGTTACTGATAGTGATGGTTTTGTTAAATTTTCTTATTTGGATGATGGAACAACGATTAAGATTCATCATGATTCAGAATTATATGTCAGAGGTCAAATTAATAAAAAAAGTATTAGTAAGAGAATAAATATGAGTAATGGTCTTTTGAAATTAGATGTTTCAAAACAAAACGATGATGAGTTTATGGTTATAACTCCAACATCAGTAGCTTCTGTTAAAGGAACAAGTTTTATCCTTGAATCTAATGAAGATGGAGATAAGTTCTTTGGTTATGAAGGTACTGTTGAAATAAGAAATAAAGAATCAAATAAAATTGTAAAGTTATCTAAAAATTTAAAAGTAACATCTAGTAATGATGGAACAATTGACTCTCAGATTGTAACACCTACTGATATAAATCCAATTGAAACATTTATTGAGCTTGATGAAGAAGAACAGCCTATTGAGAATTATTTTGAAGAAGAGATCGAAAATCAAACAATTAATGAATTAATTATTAAGGTTTATAATGCTGATGGTGAAGAAAGAGAAATAATTATAAAATACAATGAGTAAATATGATTTTTATCTTTATTTCTTTATTTTTTAGTTTTTCATTTTCTAAAATAATTGATCACCAAATACCTAATAATGCTTATCTCAATTCTCCTTTAGAAATAAAAGTTTATACTGATTATACTCCAGAAGAAATTATTGATTTTAAATTATTTTATAAATCTGGAAATAGTGAAATATTTTTACAAAGTGATTTAAATCTATTAACTTCTGATTTTTATAGTTTCATAATCCCATCAGATTTTTTAAAAGAAAAATATATTGAGTATTATATCTTATTAGAAAATAGTAATGGTAATTTTATAAGTATACCATCTATAGATCCATATGATGTTCCAATTAGTATTTTAATTGAAGAAGAAATTGAAGAAGAGTTCTTAGATGAAAATTTTATTGATTATGATGTTAATATTATTTCACCTCAACCTGAACAGAAGATTGAACAAGAAGATTTATTTATAGCTCTTTCTTATTTTAGAATGAAAGATATAGATTTTAGTTTAACAAAGATTTTTGTTGATGATATTGATTTAAGTAATAGTGCGGATATAAGGGAAACAAATCTAACCTTATCTGAGTCCAATTTATCTCCAGGAAATCATCAGGTTAAAGTTCTCTTATATAATCTAAATGGTGAAAGTTATCAGCCTATAATTTGGGATTTTTATATTTTAGGAAATTTAGAGGGTCTTTCAAGTTCTTATGATGGAAAATTTTGGAATGATTATTTGATAAATAGAGTTGATTCGTTAAAATCTTATACAAATAATTCTAACTTAGATTTTAGTTTTAGTAATGATTGGATTGGTATTAAAACAAAACTTAAGAAATCTTCATTAGAAGACCCCTTATATCAAGCTAGAGATAGATATTTGTTTGATATATCACTAAGTGATAATATAAATCTTAAATATGGTGATTTTTATCCAAATCAAAGTGATTTTACAATAAGAGGTAATAGAGTTAGAGGTATTGGATTTAATTATAAATCTTCAAAGTTTGAAATTGATTTAGTATCAGGAGAATTGGCTAGGTCTATCCAAGGGAATCCTTATCAAGATGCTGTAGTTATATCAGATTACTCTTCAGAGTATATATGTGATGAATACGATGGTGATAATTGTATTTCTGGTTATGATAATGATTATGTAGATATTTCAAGGTCAGGATATACTTTCAAAAGGAACATATCAGCATTAAGAATTGGTATTGGTAAACCAAATAGATTTAATTATGGGTTTAGTATTTTAAAAGCTAAAGATGATATCAATTCTGTTAATAAAGATTTAGATGGTGCTGTTATATCATTACCCACTGATTTAGATATATTTAGTGATTTTAATTCAGATACTTTTATTGATTTGAATTCTGATGGATTATTTACCGATGGAGAGCCAATCTATGAAGATAATAGTACGCAGTTTCAAATTGATGGTAGTTGGGACTATGATGATGAGGAAGATATCCCGAGTAATTTTTTAACAGATACATATTCTGCAAATTTAAT
>CAYVBB010000141.1:0-3539 GCA_964448515.1 uncultured bacterium
CATTTAAGTATTACTTTATGTTTCTTTCTTTTTTTTATTGGTGGATCTGCAGGTTCTACAACAGGTGGACTTAAAATAATTAGAACTGTTTTGATATTTAAGTATTTATATTTTGAATTAAAAAAATTATTACATCCTAATGTTGTTTATAATATAAAAATTGGTAAAAAAAACATAAGTGAAGATATTATTAAAAATACTTTAGGCTTTTATCTTTTTTATATTTTTATTTTTGTATTTTTTTCAATTTTTATTTCATTCTATAATATTGATTTTTTATCAGCATTATCTATATCAGCATCTTCAATTGGAAATATTGGACCAGGTTTGGGTTCTATTGGTCCTTATGATAATTGGGGTCATTTACCTAATGCTGTTAAAATTATTTCAAGTTTTTGTATGTTATTAGGTAGACTTGAGATTTTTACTGTTATGGTTCTTGTAAGTCGTATATTTTTCAAATAATTATCTATGTCTACTACTAAATTATCAAATATAAGAAATTTCTGTATAATAGCTCATATAGATCATGGTAAATCAACTTTAGCTGATAGAATGCTTGAATTAACTAAGACGCTTGATAAAACAGCTTATAATACTCAAGTATTAGATAATATGGATATTGAGCAGGAAAGAGGAATAACTATTAAATCTCACCCTATTCAAATGAGTTATAAAAATAATAATGATATATTTAAGCTTAATCTTATTGATACTCCTGGTCATGTAGACTTTACCTATGAAGTATCTAGAAGTATGGCTGCTTGCGAAGGAGCATTATTATTGATTGACTGTACTCAAGGAGTAGAAGCTCAAACAGTTTCAAATACATATTTAGCTATCGAAGCAGATTTAGAAATTATCCCTGTAATTAATAAAATTGATATGAAAAATGCTAATATAGAATCTGCTGAAAATCAAATTATCGAACTTCTTGGCTGTAGTAAAGATGATATACTTTATATAAGCTCAAAAGAAGGAACAGGTGTAGATAAGATTTTTCCCCAAGTTATTGAACGAATACCTCCTCCAGTAAGTATATCAAAAAAAACATTTTCTGCATTAATATTTGATTCTTATTTTGATCAATACAGAGGAGTTATTATATACATAAGAGTTTTTTCAGGTAGTGTAAAAAAAGGTATGATAGCGAAATTTTTTAATTATTTTGGAACACATGAAATTTTAGAAGTTGGGATATTGCAAATTGATAGAATTAAAAAGGATATTTTAAGCGAAGGAGATGTTGGTTATTTAATTATTAATATTAAGGATGTATCTAATATTAAAGTGGGTGATACTATAACAACTAAAGAAAACCCATGTATAAAATCATTACCTGGATATAAAATTGTAAAACCAATGGTATTTAGCGGACTTTATCCAATTGATTCTAAAGATTATGAGGATTTAAAAGTTAGTTTAGATAGGCTTAAATTAAATGATTCATCATTAACATATGAACCAAACACATCTCTGGCTCTTGGTTTTGGCTTTAGATGTGGATTTCTTGGACCTTTACATATGGAAATTGTACAAGAAAGACTAGAAAGAGAGTTTAATATTGATTTAATTACAACATGCCCAAATGTAAGCTATAATGTACTATTAAAAGATCAATTTGAGGTAAATGTTGATAATCCTTCTGAAATGCCTATTTCTAATGAAATAGATAAAATATATGAACCTTATATAAAAGCTGAAATTATTGTTCCGAAAGAATATATTGGAAATATTATGAATCTGTGTACAAATCATAGAGGAAAATATTTATCTACAAATTTTCTTTCTATTGATAGAGCTCAATTAGTCTTTGAAATGCCCCTTGCTGAAATTATATATGATTTTTTTGAAAATTTAAAATCAACCTCTAAGGGCTATGCATCATTAGATTATGAATTAATAGATGAAAAGCCTGGTAATTTAATTAAATTGGATATAAAAGTTTCTGGAGAAATAGTAGATGCCCTTAGTATTATTGTACATAAAGATGATTCTTATTCTAAGGGAAGAATTCTATGTAAAAGATTGAAAAATGAAATAGATAGACATCAATTTGAAGTTCCTATACAAGCAACCATTGGTCAAAAGGTTATAGCAAGAGAAACAGTAAAAGCTTTAAGAAAAAATGTTACTGCAAAATGCTATGGAGGTGATATTTCCAGAAAAAGAAAATTATTAGAAAAACAAAAGGCTGGTAAAAAAAGAATGAAGCAAGTAGGTAATGTTCAACTACCTCAAGAAGCTTTTTTAGCTATTTTGAAATCAGATTCTAATAATTAATGAAATATTTTTCATACACGAAAAATAACACTGTTTCATTAATGTTTATTTTTCCTTTTTTTTTAATGTATGAGATATTAGCATATTTTTTATTTGATAATTCTGATTATGTTATAAGAAATTCAGCTGATATAATTTTTAGAGATATATTTGAAATCATTTCAAATAATACATTAATAACATATAATGGTTTGTTATTGATTTTAATCTTTTTATTTATATTTTATAATCTTAAAAATAAATCACCAGAATTTACATTGAGTTATATTTTTTTTATGTTTATAGAAGGTGTATTTTTTGGTCTATTACTTCTTTTTATATTAAATGGATTTAGTGTTTTTAATTATTCACAGCAAAATTATTTTTTCATTGATTACAGTTTTATGTTTTATTCCTGTTTAGGAGCAGGTATATGGGAAGAAATTTTATTTAGGTATTTATTATTATCATCATTAATCAATATTTTTAAAAAAATAATAGATAAATATTCAAGTATAATTTTATCAATATTTATATCAGCTCTATTATTTTCGATGTTTCATTACATTGGAAGTTTAGGAGATGTTTTTAATATATATACATTTATTGTTAGATTTGTTGGTGGTATTTATCTTAGTATAATTTATTTATATAGGGGTTTAGGTATTTCAATGATATCTCATATTATATATGATTTTATTTTGGTTACTATTCCAGTTTTATAATGTATCCAATTTTATTACAGTTTGGTAGTTTTCAAATTTCAACATATGGTTTTATGTTGATGATGGCTTTTATTATTAATAATTATCTTTTAAAAAGGTACCTTATTTCTATTGGTCAAAATGCAAAGATTGCAGAGGATCTAATTTTCTATGCAGCTATAGGCGGTATTATTGGTGCTAAATTATTTTATATTGTTGAATATTTTGATTCTGATGGATATAATAACATTCAAGGCCTTATTTCAATATTTAAGGGATTGTTTACTTTTAATTTAGATCTATTATTATTAGGTATTAATAAGTTTGGTTCTGGTCTTGTTTTTTTGGGAGGTCTTTTTGGTGGTGCTTGCTCTGTTACTTATTATGTATATAGAAATAATTTAAATTGGTTAATAGTTTCAGATTGGGTTGCACCTTACATTATCTTAGGTCAAGGAATTGGTAGACTTGGATGTTTTTTCGTTGGTTGTTGCTATGGTCAACCTACTACATTTCATTGGTTATTTCCATTTACTAACGGAAGACCCCCAACTACATATGAATCATTTAAAT
>CAYVBB010000142.1:0-3347 GCA_964448515.1 uncultured bacterium
AGATTTAAATTTAGATACTTTACTAAACGTATTAGACTTAGTTGTAGCAATAAATATTATTATTGGAAACTCTGAGGCTACTTCAAGTCAATTATTAGCAGGGGATTTAAATAATGATAATAATTTTGATGTACTAGATATCGTTATATTAGTTAATCTAATATTATCTGGAAATTAATTTTTCATCTCAGATTTAATTCTTTTCTTTGTAGAAGCCCAAGAACAAATTGGACATTTGATAAGATTATGATTTCTTGCAGGACAATATTCTCTTCCAAAAAAAATAATTTGTAAATGTCTTATATTCCATTTTTCTTTAGGCCAAATTTTCTTTAAATCAAATTCAGTCATAACAACATTCTTAGCTTTAGATAAACCCCATCTTGAAGCTAAACGATGTATATGAGTATCAACAGGAAAAGCAGGGATACCATACCACTGAGACATAAGAACACTAGCTGTTTTATGTCCAACTCCTGGAAGACTTTCAAGAAAATCCCAATCTGGTCTAATACCACCTTCAGAAATTAATTGTTTTGACATTTTTTTAAGATTTTTTGCTTTAGTCGGAGCTAAACCAATCTCTCGAATTAAATTTTCAATAGTTTTAACACTCAACTTAGACATTGATTTAGGATTATCAGCCTTATTAAATAAATTTGGTGTAACCTGATTTACTTTTTTATCTGTTGTTTGAGCTGAAAGCATTACAGCAACAAGTAAAGTAAAAGAATCTTTATGAATAAGTGGTATTGGAGTTTCGGGATACAATTCATCTAAAATATCAGCAATTTTAATAGCTTTTTCTAAACGATTCATATTCTAATCAATTAAATCTATTTAGATTTTTCTATATTTTTAATTTTTTTTCTATCAGAATTTTTAGGTTTTCTTTTAATGCCATATTTCTGTCTAATTTCTTTTCTTCTTTCAGAATACATAGATTTTATATTCTTCATATCCTGATCACGTTGAGTTTTATATGGCTCAATTTTTCTTTTAAATTCTTGAATAATAATTTCTCTATCATTCTTAAATTGTTCCATCAACTTATTCATCTCATATTTATAATCAGAATTATTAATATGCATATCTTCATTAGACCATTTTTCTAAATCATGGTCAACTGTATTTTTAATATTACTTTTCTTATCTTTAGCTTTAATAGATTCTACATTCATTGATTTAGATTTATTAGGTACTGTCTTAATATCTTTAGATTTAATAGTTTCCCTTGAAAATAATAGACTTAATAGAATAGATAAAATTATAAAATTATACTTCATAAAATGCCTCGTTTTAATTAATTAATTATATAAATATAATATAAATGTTATAAAAAAAAAAGAAACTCCTGTTAAGGAGTTTCTTTTATATCAATATTTCAAGGTTTATGAGGAGTAAGAAGAGGATTACATGATATATTTATTTCTTACAACTAAAAGTTAATTATAATAATATTATAAAAATTTGATTTAAATCACTTATTACTATATACCTAAATATTTTTTAACTTTTGATTCTATTGATTTACGTAAAGTTAAATTTTCTTTTAATAACAATCTTAAATTCTCCCTTCCTTGAGCAATTTTTTCATTATCATATGAAAACCATGAGCCAGATTGAAGTAAAATATCACCTAACAATGCATTTTCTATCAAATCACCTTCATAAGATATTCCTAATCCATAAATAATATCAAACTCTACCTTTGTAAATGGAGGAGCTAATTTATTTTTTGCAACTTTAACAATTGTTCTATTACCAATAACTCTTTCTCCATCTTTTAATTGACCTTTACGTCTTATTTCTAATCTTAGTGAAGAATAAAACTTTAACGCATTACCTCCAGTTGTAGTTTCAGGACTTCCAAACATAATTCCTATTTTATGACGAATTTGATTAATAAAAATAACACATGTTTTTGATTTACTTACAACACCTGTTAATTTTCTCATTGCATGCAACCCCATATGTGAATCACCCATTTCACCATCAAGCTCAGCTTTTGGAACTAATGCAGCAACAGAATCAATAACTAAAATATCAAGCTCACCACTTCTAATCAATGTCTCTGCTATTTCAAGAGCTTGTTCACCATCATCTGGTTGAGATATTAATAAATTATTTGTATCAACACCTAAATTCTTAGCATATGTTGGATCAAGTGCATGTTCAACATCAATAAATGCTGCTGTTCCTTTATCTTTTTGAGCTTCAGCAATACAATGTAATGTTAACGTGGTTTTACCAGATGATTCTGGACCATATATTTCAACTATTCGACCTTTTGGCAATCCTCCAATTCCAAGAGCTGTATTTAAAGAAATTGAACCTGTTGAAATAACATCAATATTTTTAATATTTTTTTTACTATCACCTAATCTCATAATTGCATTAGGATCTTTGGTTTGTTTTCTAATTTGCTCAATAACTAAATTTAAATTATCATTTTTTTTCTTATCAGCCATTATTTCTCCGGTTTAATTATATTCTCTAAATACTCCCAAAACTTGTCCTTGTATATACAATTGATCTTCAGTTGAAACATAAATTGTATTATACTTACTATTTCTTGGATGTAGTTCTACACCATTTTTACCAAGATAATATCTTTTTAATGTTGCCTCACCATTTAATATTGCAACTACAGTATCTCCAGCTCTTGCTATTTGTGATTTTTTCACTACTATATAATCTCCATCTAATATTCCATCATCAATCATTGAATTACCATCTACTTTCAATACATAATTCTCATCATTTATATATTTACTTGGAACATCAACATATTCAACGTTATCAAAAACTTCAATTGGCATTCCTGCTGCAACTAGGCCTAACATTGGTAATTTATTATTAATATTTTTTTCTAGAATTGATAATGCTCTTTTTCCATTTGATCCTTTTACTCTTTTAATTAACCCCTCTTTTTCCAATTCAACTATATACCAATTAATTGTTCCAAGAGAACTAAATTTCAACCCCTTCATTATTTCAACAAATGTTGGGGGTCTATCATTTCTCGCTATAAATGATCTAATAAAATCTAAAAAATTTTGCTTCTTTGGTGACAACATTTTAATACCTCGTAAGTTACTCGTAAGTAATATTAATACAAATAATTAATAAGATGCAAATATTTTATTTATTTATTTAAAAAAAAAATTTTAAGAAGGGAAAGACATACATAAACTGTAATTTTTCTATTTATTTCTCGTTTATCTACAAAGGTAAATTCCTTACATTTTGTTTCTTTTTTTGTTGAAATTGATACATAAACTCGGCCTACTGGTTTATTTTCACTTCCACCATCTGGACCCGCTATTCCAGTTGTTGATTTTCCA
>CAYVBB010000143.1:0-3345 GCA_964448515.1 uncultured bacterium
TTGATGTTGCTATTACAGAATTTGGAATTGTTATCTCTACAGCATCTCTTGTTAATATTCTTGTGGATCTTATCCCAATATTTCTAACAAATCCTCTTTCACCTGTGTCTAAGTTTATATAATCCCCTTCTTTATAAGGACTATCAGCCATTATAAATATACCAGCAAATAAATTCCCTAAAGTATCTTTTGCAGCAAAACCAATTACAACACTAAGAATTCCAGCTGATGCTACCCAAGCTGTCACATCAATTCCCCAACTTAGCATCACAAAATATATTAATAATAAGAAAATTACTATTTTGCCTAAATTTTCAAATAAAGGGATTGTCTTTAACTGAATAAACGTAAATGAATTTCTTTTACGCGATAGCCATTCAATTAGGATTATAAATGATTTATAAATAGCGGTTGACCAAACAAAAATAATGACTGTTTTAAATAATCCATCAATATAAAATATCAATAATTCAGAAGGGCCTAAGAGTTTAATTGATACACTTAATCCAAATAGTAAAATTGTATAGTAGAGGGGCTTATGTAAAACTTCTACAATTTGGTCATCTAAATTAGTTTTAGATTTTCTAACAATTGTTCTAAATACTCGGATAAAAACTTGATCAGTTATAAATGCAAATATAAAAGATAGCACTACATACACTAATGATAATAATAGTTTATTACTATTTAAGCTATCTACAAGGCTACTAAATTCCATTTTTAAATTTAAATAATTTATTCTAATAAAAAAACATACAATAACATTGCATATATTTTTATTTTATTTTTAATTTTAGGCAATATCAATAAAGGAAATTTAAAATTTATGGCTAAACAAAAATTTAAAACAGAAGTCTCACAATTATTACAATTAATTATACATTCTCTATATTCTAATAAAGAAATTTTTCTAAGAGAACTTATTTCAAATTCATCAGATGCACTTGATAAATTAAGATACCTAAGTCTAACAGATAAAAATTATAAGAAAGTAACTTTTGATCCTAAAGTATCCATTTCTTTTTTAAGTACAGATAAAGAAAAAACACTGACTATTGAAGATACTGGAATTGGAATGAATAAAGATGACCTTGTTCAAAGTCTTGGAACAATAGCTAGAAGTGGAACTAAAAAATTCATAGAACAACTATCGGGAGATTCTAAAAAAGATAGTAATTTGATTGGTCAATTTGGAGTTGGTTTTTACTCTTGCTTTATGGTTGCAGATAAAGTAGAAGTTATTACAAGAAAAGCTTTAGATAATAAAGCATATAAATGGACAAGTGATGGCCAAACTGGATTCAATATAACAGATGGAAACAAAGACTCTCATGGAACTCAAATCATCCTTTATCTTAATGATAATGGGAGTGAATATGCAAATAGATGGTCGATTGATAATATTATTAAAAAATATTCTGATCATATTGCTTTTCCTATTGAGTTGAATTACACAGAAGAAGTAGATAAAAAAGTAGAAAATAAAACAGAACAAATAAATTCTGGCTCTGCCTTTTGGAAAAAAAGCAAATCAAGTCTAAAGAAAAAAGATTATAATGAATTCTATAAATCTCTATCTTCAGATACTGAAGATCCTCTATTATACATTCATACCCAGGCTGAGGGAAATCTAGTGTATACAACATTATTTTATATTCCTAAAAAAGCACCATTTGATATGTTTAGAGCAGATTACAAATCAGGAATAAAATTATATATTAACAGGGTATTTATTACTGATGATGATAAAGAATTAATGCCAACATACCTTAGATTTATAAAAGGAGTAATTGATTCAGAAGATCTTCCTCTAAATGTTAGTAGAGAAATTTTACAAAAAAATCAAATTCTCGAAAAAATCAAAAAAAATAGTGTTAAAAAATTATTGAACGAATTTAAAAATCTTCTTTCTAAAAAAAGAGAGGATTATACTTTGTTTTTTGAACAATATGGAGTCCCTTTAAAAGAAGGATTATATCAAGATTTTGAAAATAAAGAGCTTTTATATGATCTAATGTTATTTAAAACAAATAAAAGCGATGGGTATGTTACCTTGGAAGAATATGCTAAGAATATGGGCAAAGATCAAAAATCAATTTTCTTCTTAACAGGATCAAAAATCAATGAACTTAAGAATTCCCCATTACTTGAAGTATGTAATAGTAAAGATATTGAAGTATTGCTTTTAGATCACGAGATAGATGAAATGGTTTTTGGTGGTGGAATGCATAAATATAAAGATTTTGATTTTAAATCAATTAATCATGCAAATGCTTTAGAAAATCTTGATGATAAAAAAGATAAAGAAAAGAAAAATGCTAATGTTGATTCCTTGATCAAAAAAATTAAAAAGGTTCTAGATAATAAAGTAAAAGATGTTGTTTCGTCTAAAAGATTATCTGACTCTCCAGCATGTGTTGTGGCAGATAGCAATGACCCTACTGCTCAAATGCAAGATTTAATGAAACAAATGGGGCAAGCTAATTTTGATACAATTAAACCGATTTTTGAAATTAATCCTAATCATAAAATTGTAAAAAAATTATCTAAAATGTCTAATAATAAACAGTTTAAAGATTCTGTTTTATTATTATTTGATCAAGCATTACTTATAAGCAATATTAAGATTGAAAACCCCGGTAATTTTATTAATCGAATAAATACTATTTTAGAAAAATCTTTATAGCAAATTAAAATATAAATTAGAATTTAATATCTAAGTACGTTTGAGTAAATAATGGTATATATTAGAATTACCAGAAGTAATTGCATATGCATTAACAAATTCATAACCATATTTATTTAAAAAGTTTAGAGCTCCTACCATAGAATTGAATTTTATTTCTTTGCCGGCTTCATCTTTTACAACTAAGCTTCCTTTTTTTTTAAAAAATTTCCCAATTTCATGTTGACCATAATCGATTTCTATACTAACTGTTTTTTTAATTAAACCTGCAGTTCCTACAATTTGAATATATTTAGTATCAATATCTGAAATAGGAATTTCATTAATAGATTGAGACATTATAAAACTAATCATTGAACAACATAGAATCATTAATATTTTTTTCATGTTTTTCTCCCCCCCTTGATTTAATAGATTCTTTGAAATTAAAAAAAACCCCTCGATTTTTCAAGGGGTTTTTGTTGCTCCGGTACCAAGACTCGAACTTGGGACACGCGGATTAACAGTCCGCTGCTCTAACCAACTGAGCTATACCGGAATCGAAATATTTTAAATAGTTAATTCCTATATTAAAACGAGCTCTAAGCTAAAAATAAAATTGGTTTATAAACAATAATTTTAATTGAAAATTATTTATCACTCTCATTCAACTGATCTAT
>CAYVBB010000144.1:0-3140 GCA_964448515.1 uncultured bacterium
AAATGAGTAGTATCCCAATAAAATCTAATGATATATTAGAAGATCAAATAGAATTTTACTTGAAATACAAAATACAAATTCCTTTTTTTAAATGGCATGATAAAGAATTTTTTAGAATTTCAATTCAAGCATATAATACAAAAGAAGATATCTTTAAACTGCTTGAAGCTTTAGATAAAAAATATAACAACTAAAGAACAATTTTTTTCCATTTTCCACTTTTAAATCTCCAGGTTGTATATCCTGCAATAAAGGTGAGATGCATTGCAAATGCAATCCATGCTCCCCAATAGCCAAGATTTAAAGTAATACCTAAAATATAAACCATGGGTATAAATAATATCCAATGAGATAATATATCAACAAGAGCTAAAACTTTTGTATCTCCTGCACCAGTTAAAGCAAACCAAAGTGTAAAACAAATAGCATCAATAAATTGAATCAATCCAACAAACTTTAACCCAGGAACTGCAATATTAATTACATTAATATCATTTGTAAAAACAGGAATTATATAATCAGCAAAACAAATAAAACAGATACCCATAAAGCCCATAATTAAGAATGACCCTCTAAGACTTTCATAAATTGCAGTTTCAGCTTTTTCTGGATTTTTCTCACCTAAAAATTTTCCTACAAGAGTTGAACATGCCTGACCAACTCCAATCGCAGGCATAAAGGATGCATGCATAATCCTAAAGACAATTTGTGTTGCGGCAAGTTCAAAGATTCCAATAATAGCAATAAGTTTATAAAATACAGCTAGGCTAAGTGCGACTAGTGTTTCTTGAATAGCAACAGGCGAAGCAATTTCAATTTGCCTTTTAAACATTTTTTTATCTAATGTAATATTAAGCGCATTAAATTTTTTAATAATATCACTTTTAAATAAATATATAAAATAATGAATAAAGAGCCACACACATGCAAACATAGTTCCAATTGCCGCTCCTTTAACTCCAAGTTTTGGAAAATGATAAAAAGTCCATAACTTTGATAAAAAAGAAAATACTGTTCCATCTAAATTTTCAACAATTTTATCTGTTCCAAAAATTAGTCCAAAGTTTAAATATAGATTTATAAGATTTGATGAAAGAGTTGCTTTCATATGAATTTTAGTTTTTTCAATCCCTGTATAAAAACCTTGGAATACAAAACTCGCATATAGAAAAAATAAACTCAAAAAATTATAGTATGCATAATCAACACTTAAATTAAATGCTTCAAGATTATTTACTTTACTTATAAATAAAGCCATAATAGTATCTATATAGTAGCATATAATAAAAGTTATAGGTACACCTATTAATAGAGACAAAAATAACATATTCCAAAGAGCTGTACTACACTTTGTATATTTTTTTTCTCCAAGTCTTCTAGCAACAAAACTTTGAGTCCCTGTTCTAAATGCTATTCCTAAACTAATAAAAGTCCATCCTACCATTCCTGCAATACCAACAGCTGCAATAGCACTAGCACCTAAATGACCAATCATAATCAAATCAACAACACCCATTAAAACCCTGCTTGTATTACTAATTATGACAGGCAAAGCTAAAACAAATATATATTTAAATAATTTTTTATCCTTAGGTAAGATAAAGGAAAGCATTAAAACCCAACATCCATTCCACCACTTTGATTATATCCTCTTTGTTCTTCTCTCTTATATTTTTTCTTTTGAAAATCTCCGAATCTATATTCAAAAGTTATAGATAAATTTCTTTTTCCTCTTCTATATTCAGATTTTAAAAACTCTCTACTATCAAAAATATCATCACCATCTAAATCAATAAGTTGATCAGTAGTAATATTAAAACCACCCGTATCAAATAAATCTTTAATCTTTATTGTATAATTAAAACGTTTATTTGCTTTTTTCTTATAAGATAAATCAAAACGTTGCATTCCTTTTATTTCTCCAGATGATATTGTCATTGGAGATGAAAAATGTGAATAAATTCCTATTTGTTGACTATTTTTCAATCTAATTGTTGAATTCATCATTCCCCAAAACCCATATTCATTACCTTGCTGATCGGCTTCAATACCATCTAAAATATTATTCCAATAATTTCCATTTATCATTAAATCCCAATTAGGCAAAGGTCTTGTCATAAAAGTAAAGTCAATCCCTCTATCAACTGATTTTGATACATTATCCCAAGATAAAACCATATAATTTGTTTCATCTGAACTATCATCAGGATTATTACATGTAGAACCATAACAATAAGTATCTTTATCTCTATCTAGTTTATCTGTTACTTTTGAATAATATAAAGATGCTTTTAAAAAACCTATTGGGATTCTATTTGAATAGCTAAGTTCAGATTTATAAATATTTTCTGGTCTTAAATACGGATTTCCCTGCCTTATAAATCCAGCCTCTGCTTCTTCCAAATCTGGGATAGGATTTAAATTCCAATGTGAAGGCCTTTCTATTCTTCTTCCAAATTCAAATTTAAAATTACCTTTCCCTTGTGTATCATATAAGAAATATAATGAAGGATATGCTCTTGTATGATTGTAAGTGACATCCAAATCATTTCCTAAATTATTGAGTAAATTCCCAAATAATGTTTCAGCACAAACTCCATTGTCCCAGCTACAAAAACCACTTATTTCACATGTACTTTGATCTAAACTAGAACAATCCTCTTGATTAAAGTCAATAATAGATTGTTTCTCTTGATCCTCAAAACGAGTTCCAACTTGCATCCCAAATTTTTCTGTAAAATTATATAATACATTTATATATGCTGCTGAAATTGAGTTATCATAATCCCAATTAAAATCCTCCCCTTCTATCACTGAATAATGTTTATCATCCTCAGAATCTTGTTTAAATCCAATCTCATATTTAGCTTCATCATTAAATTCATTTTGTATTGGAGCAGTATAATCTATTCTAAATATTTTATTTATTCCTTCATCTTGAATTACCTCATCAGTATATCCAGTTCTTACTTCAGACCCATCATGATCATCATAATCAAATTGTATAGAAAAATTCTTCTTATTTTCTCTATCATCTATAAAATAACCAATACCATAATTAAGAGCACTACTTTCTTCATTTTCTATTGTTATAAATGGATCTTCTAAATCCTCATCTACAATAACAGTATTTGTATCTA
>CAYVBB010000145.1:0-3118 GCA_964448515.1 uncultured bacterium
TCTAATAATACTTGTAAAATAAACATTTGAAAATGGAATTTCTTTTTTAAAATAAAGTCCTGCCATAATCATTCTAGCAACCCAAAAAAATATAATATCAGGCCCTGTTACTAAATCTTGTGTTGGATAAAATTTATCTAAATCTTTTGTTTTATTTGGCCAACCTAATGTCGCAAGTGGCCAAATCCAAGAACTAAACCAGGTATCTAAAACATCTTCATCTTGAATCCACCCATCACCTTCTGGTGGGTTAACACCGCAATAAATTTCTTTATCTTTATACCATACTGGAATTTGATGCCCCCACCATAGCTGTCTAGAAATACACCAATCATTGATATTATTTAACCAATGATTATATATTTTTTCCCATCTAGGAGGATGAAATTTAATTTTTTTATCTTTAACAGCTTTTAAAGCGGGTGTTGCCAACTCCTTCATTTTCATAAACCATTGCTTAGAAATGCGTGGCTCAATTACAACGTCTGTTCTTTCCGAATATCCCACCTTATGTGTATAATCTTCAATTTTTTTTAATAATCCTAATTCTTCAAGTTTTTGAACAACTTTTTTCCTAGCTTCAAACCTATCTAAATTTTGAAATTCATCAGGAACATTTTTATTTAAAGATGCATTTTCATACATAATATTTATAATCTCTAAATTGTTTCTTTGCGCAATTTTAAAATCATTAGGATCATGTGCTGGTGTAATTTTAACACAGCCCGTTCCAAAATCTTTATCAACATATTCATCTGAAAAAATTGGAATTTCTTTATTTATGATAGGTAAAATAATTTTTTTACCTACAAAATCAGTATATCTAGAATCACTTGGATTTACAGCCACACCAGTATCACCAAGCATTGTTTCTGGTCTTGTCGTTGCAACAATCAAATAATCATTTGAGTCTTTTATGGGATATTTTATATGCCATAATTTTCCATTTTTTTCCTTATAAAAAACTTCTTCATCAGACACAGCCGTTAAACCAACAGGATCCCAGTTAATCATCCTTTCACCTTTATATATATACCCATCATTATAAAGGCTAACAAATGCATGAATTACAGCATCATAATATTCTTTATTCATTGTAAAGTTTAATCTATCCCAATCACAAGAGCAGCCTAATCTTTTTAATTGATTAATTATTATTCCACCATATTTCTCAGTCCAATCCCATGAATGCTCAATAAATTTTTCTCTACCTATTTCTTTTTTATTAATTTTTTCTGATAATAATTTTTTAGTAACCTTTGTTTCTGTTGCTATTGAAGCATGATCTGTCCCTGGGAGCCATAACGTATTTTTACCTATCATACTTTCTTTTCTTATAAGTATATCTTGAATTGTATTATTTAGGACATGTCCTAAATGTAAAATCCCTGTTACATTTGGTGGTGGAATCATTATTGTAAAAGTATTCGAATCATCACTCTGAGAAAAAACTTTATCTTTTTCCCAATGCTTGTACCACTTTACTTCTACCTCTGATGGATTATATGATTTTGGTAATTCCATTATATTATATATATTAAAAAAATATTAGGTTAAATTTAAATACTTACTATATATGATAATATTATTAAAAAAAATAATTTAATGAAATATGGCAATATATCAACTGGATCTGAAGATGCAAGTTTAGCTGCAAAAGAAATTTTGAAATTTGGAGGTAATGCATTTGATGCTGCAGTAAGCGCTATATTCGTATCAATGACTTCAGAATTTGCTCTTACAGGTGCTTTTGGGGGGGGTACTTTATTAGGGATTCAACATAATTCAAGTCCCTTTGTTTATGATTTTTTTGTTGATTCACCTATAAATACTAATAAAAATAGAGAGTTTGTTAATGTAAACGTAAATTTTGGAGAAACATCTCAAGGATTTAATATTGGGAAGGGTTCAATAGCTACCCCAGGAAATTTAATGGGCTTAATAGAAATACAAAAACAATATGGGGTGCTCGATATTAAGGATGTTCTACAGCATGCTATTTATATAGCAAATCATGGAGTAGCCATTACAAGCTATCAAGGTTATATATTAAGTCTTATAAAACCAATTCTTGAATTTGATACTTATACAAAAACTTTACTTTTTAAAGATAAGAAACTTATTAATAAAGGTGATACATTTAAAAACCCACGATTTGGTAATTTTTTATCTTTATTACTAAAAGAAGGATATGATTATTTTTATAGAGGAGAAGGTTTAAATACTATTTTAAAATTTTTAGATAATAAAAGCAATCTTACAAAAAATGATTTTATAAATTATAAAATTTATAAAAGGAAACCCCCGTCTATTAATTTTAATAATCATAAAATATACACTAATTCATCGCCTTCTCATGGTGGTCCTCTTATTGTATTCTTATTAAAATTATTAAAAAAATCAAATTTAGAAATTAATAATGATAATTTAATTAATGCTATGAACATCACATCAAAAGCAAGGCAAAATATTTGTACAAATCCTAATAGGGAAAATGAAATTAATAAAATATTTGATAATAAAAACTTTAAATACTTTCTAAGTGAGTTTAAAAAATATAATTCTAATCTTTCAAAATCAATAGATGGCTTTGGCTCTACTACACATGTTAGTATTATGGATAAAAGGGGTAATGCCGCAAGCATTACAACAACTAATGGAGAGGGTTGTGGTTATATTATTCCTGAATATGGAATAATGATGAATAATATGCTTGGAGAAGAAGATTTAAATCCATTTGGGTTTCATAAATGGGGTAAAAAGAGACGACTTCCAACTATGCTCTCTCCTATTATTATAACAAAAAATAATAAACCAAAATTTATTTTTGGAAGTGGTGGAAGTAATAGAATTCGATCAGCAAATATACAAGTGATTTTAAATCTATTAATTCATAAAATGAATCTTAAAGATGCTGTTTCTAATCCTAGATTACATTTAGAAGGTGATACATTATTTCATGAACCTGGAATAAAATTTTCTAATAATAACATGAAAATCAAAGCCTTTAATGATAAAAGCTTATTTTTTGGAGGGGTAAATGCTGTTAGCAAAGAATCAGCTATTGCAGATGAAAGAAGGGGTGGATACGGTATTATTTACTAATTTAATAATTATT
>CAYVBB010000146.1:0-3095 GCA_964448515.1 uncultured bacterium
ATTTTCAAGTTCAATCTTCCAATCTCCATAAATTTTATATCCTGAAATTCCAATAGATTTTTTTAAAGCCCTATTAATTGAAAATGAAAAAGGATTGGATAGCTCATATGATATGTCTTTTAATGATTCTTCTCCATACTTTTTCACAATGTATTTTGTCAGAGAAAATCCTTGATTATATGTTGATTCATTTCCAATCCCTTTCTTTCCAAAAGTGTTCATCTGATCAAACGTCAATAAATTATCGTTAATAACTCTATCTCTTAAAATCATATCTCTAATTGAATCCCAATAGTCATAATTTGCTCCATCATACATATACTGAGCTGTTCCTTCTGCAAACCAAGGTGGAACTGATGTACCTGGAATTGGATAACTGGCTATCTCATTTGGATATCCATATAAAACATCTTCTCTTTTTTCATCTTCATATGATAAAATTTGTAAATAAGAACCTGGAAAATTTCTTGAATATTTCATAGATGCACCTAACTGAACTATATGCGTATATTCATGAGTTATTACATCTTGCAACCATCTATGAGACCCCCTTAAATCATAATCTAAAGGTTTAGCCCATATTATAATTTTATTATCATAAAAATATGCAGAACCATTTGAATAATCATCAACATCTTTAATAATTATATATGTTTTATTTTCTGGATGAAAATCATAAAGATCAGTTACTTTATCATAAATTTTTTCTACGATAGTTGCTGTTTCAATAGCACTTCTTTTTGTTTCGTCATGGAAACAAATAATAAAATGTTCTGTTTCTAGCTCTTTCCAATCTAATTGAGGATGATTATACCAATCTAATTGAGGAAACAAATGGAATGAAAATAAAATTATGTAAATAAAATACTTTTTCATTTAATAATCACCATTTTAATTAATTTTGATTCATCCAAATCTGATTTTAATTCTGCAAAATATAAACCCGAATTTAATTTTGATGTATTCCATAAAATTTCATTAAATTCATTGTGTACCAAATTATCTTTACTTAATCTCTCAACTAAAACACCTGCAGCATCATAAATTTTAATAATTACTTCATTAGAATTAAGTACAAAAAATCTAAATTTTGTCAATCCATCTATTATTGGATTTGGATAATTATATGCTCTTGACATATCTATTCCACCCATTACAAACCCAAGTCCTTGTCTATTAACAGGACCAGATACTATAGGATTATTATAACTATTAGAATTAGGATTATGCCAATATGAACTAGTAGAATTATAGTTATCAAAAACAATCAATATATTGCCATTAATTAAAGCTGCTCTATCATTAGAACCCCAATTTGGAACAATACTTAATTCTTCATTTACGCTAAAACTTGGTATATTTAATTTTATATTACCTTCATTATCTATAATTGATATTACTTCACCATTTTTACAAATAATTTCTGGTTTATTATCATCATCTAAAATATCAACAATTAAAGGAACACCTTCAAAATCACCTTCAACAGGAAAACCAGAGCAGATGGATTCATTTGAATTAACGCATTGTAAATTATTATTTATAATTATAATTTTCTCATCATATCCATCTAGATCAATATCACCAAGTGATAATGCACCTTCTACTTCCTCTATTTGCTCTAAACTATTATAGTATCCTGTGGGATATATAAGACTACTAGCTAATACTCCATTATCAATGTAATAATCTGAATTTTCTACTAAAAATAAATTAGAATCTAAATCAACTAAAATTTTTGTATTTATATTTACAGAATTTATATCCCCATAATATAGATCATCTTGATTTAGTTCATTAATTATACCATCAGAACACATTTTATAAATAATATTAGATTCATTATAATAAATACAACCACTATTATTATTACCAATTACTGAAATATTATCACCAATATATATAGTCTCAAATAACTGACTATAATTTTTACTAACTTCAATCGTCATACTGTTACTAATGTTATCCTTTATTTCAAAAGAAACATAAGAATCTATATTATTCTTTGTATTTGAATTGGGAATACTTTCATTATCAAAAACAATAGGATTATTAAGATAGTTTTGATTCTCATAACCTTGATAATTTATATATTGATAAAAATCATTTGATAAATACCAAAAATCTCCTTTACTACCTTTTGAAAAATCAGTAAATAAATAATAATTAGGATTACCAATATGCTCTATACCATCACCTTCCTCTAATGAGATTGATTTATTCATTAAATCATTATTCACTCCAATCAAATAATCTTCCACAGATGGTTCATCAATATGCCAGATAAGAATGCCAGACCCAGGCAACCCGTAATCATAATTTTTTACCTTTGTAATTACATTATAAGTAGAATTTATTTCAAAAATATCATAATTATTATTTGAACTAAAGAAATCTATAACATCAAATATACTTAAAAATTCATCTTCTTCTTCTAAATAATCCTCATCAAATTGATTCTCATCATCTATAATATCTTCAATAGACATATTAGAATACTGACCAATTACATCAAATCTATTATTTCTATTTTCAATTAAAAAATATTCATTATCTGAAATATCAAATTTATATATTTGATCATTCTCTTCACTTATAGCAATAACATCTACTAATAAAGATTCATTTTGATATAAATCCTGATGATTTTCAATAACATCAACCCAACCTAAAATAGTCTGGAATGTATTTGATCTAGTCCATGGATTTGGCCTAGGTGGAATTATTCCATTCATATTAGACCAACCTGTATCCATCAAACCAAATTTTCCAATTCTTGTATCTCCAGTATTAACATTAGACATAAGAGGAAATCCAAAATGAAACCCTAGTAGATGAGCAAATAAACCTGTCATCCCTATTTGGATATCGCAATATAAATTATTCAAATCATTCTCTTCAATAAAACTTACAGGAAATATATCTTCAATTACATCATAAAATATCCAATTTAGAGTTTCAGGTAATACTATACCTCTTTCAATATTATTAACACTAGTCCAAGATGATTCAGAGACATTACCAAGCATATCTGGATCTATATAGGCACTTCTTATATCATATATTGTAGGATCAAATTCTTGGGATGCTTCTTG
>CAYVBB010000147.1:0-303 GCA_964448515.1 uncultured bacterium
TTTCATTCTATATCAGCTCATATTTTAAGAAAAGAAATTCATTTGCTAGGCTATTCTAATTCATTTACAATTTATGATCAACAAGATTCAAGATCTTTAGTTAAGAAAGTTATGAAAAAATTAGATTTAGATTTAAAGCAAATTGAACCAAAATCAATGCAAATAAGAATAAGTAATGCTAAGAATTCACTTCAGTCTATCGATTATTTTAAAAATTTTGTTGATAATTATAGTGATAAGAAGTTCTATGAAATTTATAAAGCATATCAACAGGAGCTTAAAAATTGTAATTCTTTAGATTTT
>CAYVBB010000147.1:313-3084 GCA_964448515.1 uncultured bacterium
GTCTAATTCCGTTGACTTTGACGATTTACTAATATTACCTCTTGAATTATTTAAGGAATATCCAGACAGGTTAGATAAATATCAAAATAAATTTAAATATATTTTAGTTGATGAATATCAAGATACAAATAAGCCTCAATTTGAGTTTATTTACTCTATTTCATCGAGTCATAAAAGCATTTTTGTCGTTGGTGATGATGATCAATCTATTTATGGTTGGAGAGGTGCTGATATTTCTAATATATTAAATTTTAAAGATGCATTTGGAAATAGTCATATAGAAAAACTTGAACAGAATTATAGATCAACTAATAATATTTTGCAAGCTGCATGGTCCGTAGTATCTAAAAATACAAATAGATCTGATAAAAAATTATGGACAGAAAATGGTTCAGGAGAATTAATAAATCTTATTGAATCATTTGATGATAGACATGAAGCTAAGCAGATTTATAATATGGTTTTAAAGTTTAAAGATAACTTAAGTGAAATTGCTATTTTATATAGGACTAACTCTCAAAGTAGAATTATTGAAGATAGATTAAGAGTAGGTGCTATTCCTTATCAAATCATAGGTGGAGTTAAATTTTATGATAGAAAAGAAATCAAAGATATCATAGCATATATTAGATTTTTAGTCAACAGTAATGATTCAATCAGTTTTGATAGAATCATAAATTTCCCTTCAAGAGGTATAGGAAATACATCAGTAAGTAAAATCAATGATTATTATGGTCAAACTTCAGGTTCATATTTAGAAGTCTTGAATAAAATAGATGAAATTAAACTTGGACAAAAACAAAAATTATCCATATCTCATTTTTTAAAATTAATGGATAATTATAAATCAAAGCTAGGAAATGAAAAGGGAAGTGAAATAGTAAAATCATTAATTTCAGATTTAAGAATTGAAAATTATTATTTAAAACAAAAAACTGAAGAAGCAATTGACAGATGGAAGAATATACAAGAATTCATAAATGGTATTGAAGAGTATGAAATTAATAATCCTTCATCAAAATTAGAGGATTATCTTGAAGAAATTTCATTATTAACTGATATAGATAGATGGAATGATTCTGAAAATAAAGTAACATTAATGACAGTGCATAGTTCAAAGGGTTTAGAGTTTAATAATATAATTATTGCTGGTTTAGAAGATGGTCTTTTCCCTATTATTAGAGCCTTTGAAGACGATAATAAAGAAGAAAGAAGATTATTTTATGTTGCATTAACAAGAGCTAAAAAATTAGTAAATATAAGTTATGCAAAATCTAGAAGACAATTTGGTGGTACTCCTACCATAACAAATAAATCTAGATTTATAGATGAAATCCCAAAAGATATAATAAATTTTAATTTGATTAATACTGAAAATAATTATAAAATAGATAAATATAATACATTTAAAAAAAATAAATCTATATCTAACATTGAAATTCAGATAAATAATATTGTTGAACATAAAGTTTTTGGTAAAGGTAAAGTACTTAAAGTTGAAGGTTTAGGTGATAATTCTAAATTAACAATTAAATTTTATAATAATATTGTGAAAAAATTGATTTTAAAATATGCTAATCTTAAAATTATTGAGAGGAAATAATGAAAAATAGCTATATAAATGATTTTAAAGAAGCTCTTAAAAAAGAGAATTTAAAATTTACAAATCAGAGATACTCAATACTAAAATTTCTTATTAACAATGATGGTCATTATGATTGTGATGATATTATACATTATTTGAATAAGAATAAGATTAAAGTATCTAAAGCAACCACATATAGAACATTAGACTTATTAGTGAAATATGATTTTTGTAGTAAAATGGTTTTAGATGATGGGATTGCTAGATATGAAAATAAATTAGATTCTAATCATCATGATCATATGATTTGTATAGATACAGGTAAGATAATTGAATTTGTAAGTGAAGAAATTGAAGAAATTCAAGAAAATATTGCTAAGAAAAAAGGTTATAAAATCATAAAGCATGTTCATCAATTATTTGTAAAAAAAATATCTAAAAATTGAAAACTTATAATATAAAATCTTTTAAAGAGGGAAGTGTAATAAAAGGTTTTTTTATATGTAAAAGATTTAATATTAAAATATCAAGACTTGGTGACCCTTTTATTGATTTATTATTAGAAGATTCAACTGGCACTATAAGAGCAAAAGTTTGGTCATTTGTTGATGAATATAAAAAACAGTTAAAGCATAATAATGCTTATGCTATAAAAGGGAAAGTAGTATCATTTAATCAAGCTTTAGAAATAGATGTATATAATTTGACTCTTGTTCAAAATAGCCTATATGATAAATATGGATATAATAAAGATTTGTTGATAAATAAAGTTGGGGTAAATATTGATTTTTTATATAGCCAACTTATAGCAAGTATTAATAAAATTAATCATAAGTGTAAAAAAGATATTTTAAGTTTGTTAAAAGAAAATAAACAAAAGATATTGTTTATCCCATCTACAGATCAAAAATATAATTTAAGTGGTGGCTTTTTATCTCAAATTGTTTCTTTGCTTAATTTAAACAATAAAATCTCTAATGATTATACATATGATTGTAATATAGTATCTATAGGACTAGTGCTTAAAAATATTGGTCTTATTAATTATTATTCAAATGATTTTTATGATACCAATGATGAGGATAAAGAGAGTGGATATAGTCTCTTGACTTTAAAAATTGTAAATAAAAAGTTTAAAAATCAAAATGAAGTTTGATTATTAATCAAAAATTTGTTAATAGATAAT
>CAYVBB010000148.1:0-3067 GCA_964448515.1 uncultured bacterium
TAGAATATTTAAATAAACATAACTATAAATTAACTGTAGTAGGACTACCTAAAACTATAGATAATGATATTATCCCTCTTAAACAAACATTAGGAGCATATACAGCAGCTGAAAACACAAGCAGATTCTTTGAAAATATTGTTAATGAAAATACAACAAGTTCAAGGCAGCTTATTATTCATGAAGTAATGGGAAGACATTGTGGTTGGCTTACTGCATACAGTGCATATTTATATATGAAAAATTTAAATAAAAAATCATTTATTAAAAATATTGGATTAGATGAAAATAAATGGGCAATTCATGCAGTATACATTCCAGAAAAAGAATTTGATCTAAATACAGAATCCACTAGATTAAATGAAATAATGAATAAATATGATTGTGTTAATATTTTTTTAAGTGAAGGTGCAGGGATAAATAATATTGTTAAGGAGAAAGAACAAAACGGTGAAAGTATAAAAAGAGATGCATTTGGTCATGTTAGATTAGATGAAATAAATCCTGGCATTTGGTATTCCAATTATTTTAAAAATAAATTGAACTGTGATAAAGTTTTAGTTCAAAAAAGTGGTTATTTTTCAAGATCAGCACCACCTAATAAAGAAGATTTAGAATTGATTAATAAGCATGCTAAACTGGGAGTAAAATGTGCAATACAATCAACTTCTGGTGTTATTGGCATAGATGACAATAATGATAAGCTAAGTTGTATAAACTTTAAAAGAATTAAAGGTGGCAAACCATTTAATACTAATAAAGACTGGTTTAAAACTTTGTTAAAAAAAATCGATTCGATCTAATCATTTCAACATTTCATTGATTTTGTTCATATCATCTGTTGGTAATTTACAAGAATAATTTTGGCAGACATAGACTAATGGGCTTCCATCGCTCTTACTCTTATATAAATCTAAATAATTAAATATCTTGCTTGAAGATTTTAATATAATAACTTTATTTGGTTGAATATGATTTTGTATATATTTTATTAATGATTGTGATTTATTAGCATCACCAGCAATAATAATTTCATAAGATGGGCCTTCAACAAAACTTATAGCTTGTAGTAACATAGTACTTCCAGAACTATACCTATTTAATTTAGAAGAAAAAGTATCAAATATTTTTAAAGAAATATCCTCATAATCATATCTAGATAATATTCTACTTAATCTAATAAAATTATATGCTGAAACAGAATTTCCAGATGGAATTGCCCCATCATAAATCTCTTTACTACTTATAATTAATTTTTCACTTAAATCAGAAGTAAAATTAAAACCACCATTTTCAAAATCCCAAAAATGTTCAATTTGGTAATCTGATAATCTAGCAGCTAACTCAATATACTTATCATTAAATGTAGACTGATATAATTCAATTAAACCCCATATAAAAAAAGCATAGTCCTCAATCATGCCATCTATTCCAGATTCATTATTCCTAAATCTTTTTAGTAATCTTTGATCATCAACAATCAAATTATTAATAATAAAATTTACACTCTTTTCTGCAGCTTTTAAATATTCTGGACTATCCAATAATATTGAAGCTCTTGAAAGTGCTGATATCATTAGACCATTCCAATCTGTTAATATTTTATCATCTTTTAAAGGATGTACTCTTAATTCTCTATAATCAAATATTTTTTTTCTAATTAAACTAAATTCCTTTTCTTCAAGTTCATTCATAAAACTTGATAGATGCGGGATATTTGTCCTCTCTCCCTCTACAAAACAGTTACCAGTATTATTTATATTCAAATTTGAAGAAACGAATGAATATTCTTCATTATTTAAAATACTCTGAAGTTCTTCACTATTCCAAATATAAAATGTTCCTTCTTTACCTTCACTATCAGCGTCTTCAGCTGAATAAAAACCACCTTGACTATCTGTCATCGTCTCTAATACATATTTACAAATCTCATGAACTGTTTTACTAAATATTGGATTATTAGTTATTTGGTATGCATCCAGATAAGCATGTATTAATAAAGCTTGATCATATAACATTTTCTCAAAATGAGGGACTAACCATTTTTGATCTGTAGAATATCTATGAAAACCAAAACCAATTTGATCATATATACCACCTTTCCTCATCTCTTCTAAAGATTTCACAACTATATCTAATGCTTCCTCGTTTTTTGTTTTTAAATAATACTTACATAAAAAACTATAATCATGAGGTTTAGGAAACTTATTTCTTGAATTTTTAAATCCACCATAAATTTCATCAAATCTATTCTTAAAGGATAAAAAACTTTTTTCTAAAATTGTATCGCTTAATTTTACATTATCATTAATTGAAGTTATATTTGATTTATTTATATTTTCTATTATGTTATTAGCACTTTGTAATAAACTATCATTTTTATTAATCCATAATTCTTTAATTTGGGGGATAATATCAAGCATACCTTGACGATTATATTTAGGCATTGATTTTTTAGGAAAATATGTTCCTGCAAAAAATGGCATTTTTTCAGGTGTCATTATAATTGTCATTGGCCAGCCACCTCTTCCCATAAGTTTTTGTGTAACATCCATATAAACATTATCAATATCAGGGCGCTCTTCTCTATCTATCTTAATATTTATAAAAGCATCATTCATCAAACTTGCAACTTCATTATCTTCAAATGATTCATGCTCCATAACATGACACCAATGACATGTGCTATATCCAATAGATAAAAAAACAGGTTTATTAAGGTCTTTTGCCAACTGAAAGGCTTCTTCGCTCCATGGGTACCAATCAACTGGATTCGCTGCATGTTGTAATAAATAAGGACTTTTTTCAAAAATTAATCTATTCCATAATAGACCACCATCTTCAGGTAATGATAAAATTGTACTATCCGAGGGGATAATAACTCTTCCATTTAAATCATATTTATAATTATCACTTTTCAACATATCCTTACCAATAATTAAACTAAATAATAAAATTAAATAAACATACTTATTCTGCAATAATTTTACCCTTTTGATCCCAACGGATCATATCAGAAATAACCTTATCATTTTTATAAACTATTTCAGATTTAATATTACCAGAT